>CALFRX010000296.1 GCA_937919295.1 uncultured Peptococcaceae bacterium
AATGAAGGAATATTTATCTCGTAATCCTTTTTGGTAGGCTGAAAAAGTATAGTACGGCGAAGCCTGGGCATCGCTTACCGCGGATTATAAGTTATCGGCTCAGCTAAAAAACGGCCGTTCTATCTATACGTTCTGTATGTGTCCCGGCGGTTATGTGGTGCCGGCCACCTCCGAAGCAAACGCCGTGGTGACCAACGGTATGAGCCAATGGCAGCGGCAGGGGGAAAACGCCAACAGCGCGGTAGTTGTTTCGGTGCGGCCGGAGGATTTTCCCGGCGACGATGTTTTGGCCGGTATCGCCTTACAGCGGCAGATCGAAAGAAGCGCATTTCAGCGCGGCGGCATGAGTTACGCCGCACCGGCCCAGCGCTGGGAAGATTTTCTCTTAAATAGGGCGACGACCGCCTGGGGAAAGGTGAAACCGACTTACCGCCCGGCTGCGGCGATGAGCGATTTGAACGGCTTGTTTCCCGCTTTTGTCAGCGAGAGCCTCAAAGCGGGTATTCCCCTCCTCGCGGAAAAACTCTCCGGTTTCGCCGACGGCGACGCTGTTTTGACCGCGCCGGAAACAAGGAGTTCAGCGCCGTATCGCATCGTCAGAGATGAAAAGGGGGAAAGCAGTGTCGGCGGTCTTTATCCCGCCGGGGAAGGCGCCGGTTATGCCGGCGGTATCATGTCCTCCGCTGCCGACGGTATGAGAAGCGCGGAAAAAATCTGCGTAGGTTAAAACTACCTCTTGCATATTTCATTGTTCACGTGTAAAATAAAAAGAAAGGGGGTAATCGTATGAAAGTTCTGAAATGGATCTTTTTCATGATTATTACCGCCGTTTCTGTGGCGGCGATCGTTTATGCGGTAATGAGCAAAGATATTTGCTTTTCTTGTTTGTGGGACAAAGTGAAAAGGTTTTTTGCAAGCTTTTTCTCTCAATTTCTCACGGAAGAAGACTTTTGCGATATTCCTGTGGGTGAGGAATAAGCGGTCAATGATAATGAAGGGGGCTTTGGCCTGAAGACCCCTAACAAAATAAAAGCTGGTTTCTAAAATAAGAAACCAGCTGAGGCCGTCGACAAAGTCTGATACGCGGCGAACCCCTTGCCCCGCGACTGTTTGCGTACATCCGGGTACGCGGCGCAGCCGCAGGTCAATGCGTTCACCGTGGCAACGCTTAACCTTAGGAAATGCCGTAGGCATTTTCAAGGATAAGCTAATGTCCTTCGGAGCAAATACCATAGGTATTTGCCCGAAAAGACGAAGCCTTTCTCGACGGCCTATCATCCTGTAGCCCAAAATCCGCTGACGCGTATTTTGTCTACAGTCTAAGCTGGTTTCTAAAATAAGAAACCAGCTTTTTATTACTTACTACCAGAAAATTTACGGATTTTTTAACTGAAAAGGAGATCAAGAAACATCATAAAGGCGAAGCCTACTGCCGCCAAAACGGAAACCGCTTTTTTATTGCCGTTGATATGCGCTTCCGGGATGATCTCCGCGAAAACCACGAAGATCATAGCGCCTGCTGCAAAGGACAAGACAAAGGGCAGAATCGACTGGAAAAAAATCGTCAGTGCAGCGCCGGCCACGGCAGCCGCCGTTTCCGCCAGGGAGGAAAGCTGGCTGTAGATGAAAGAGCGTGGCGCGGAAAAACCATCGCGGCGCAGGGGCAGAGAAATCGCGGCTCCTTCCGGAAAATTCTGAATGCCGATGCCGAAGGCCAACGCTAAGGCCGCAGCCATCGTATCGCCGCTGGAGGCCGCGCCGATGGCCACGCCGATGGCAAGGCCCTCCGGCAGATTGTGAACTGTCATGGCGAGATAGAGCAGGGTATTGCTGCCGAAATGATTGCGCAAAAACAGCGCCGCTTTCGTTTCCCGGCGGTCGGTGGGGAGGATTTTGTCGGCCAGCAACAGGAAAACGACGCCGGTGCCAAAGCCTAGCATCACCGGAAATAAAGGGTTGATGCCGATGGTGAGGGCCTGCTGATAGGCGGGATTCAGCAGAGAATAAAAGGAAGCGGCAACCATGATGCCTCCGGCCAGTCCCAATGTGCCGTCGAGATATTTCTGATCGAGATTTCTGAAGGGGAACACCATGGCCGCGCCGGCCGCCGCCGGTATCAAAGCCAGCAGACCGCCAAGGAAGCCCTGGAGTATGATGGGCAAAGATAAAAACCAAGTCATATGAAAAATCCTTTCTTTGATCTCCTCCCATTTTATGCCGCTGTTTGGATTCTGTGAAAATAACGCCAAAGCAAGGAAACACCGCAACGAAACAGAAACGCTGCCAAGAGCGATCTCTTTTGCCTGCAAAAAGCAGTCTTGAAAACAATACCCCGCCAAAGCGGAATTTATTGAAAATTAGACTTGTTATTTTCAACGTTCTGTATTATAATACTATTATAAATTTTTAGGAGCGTATCAAAATGAAAGCCCACCATCATCATTTTCATCACCATTTTAAAAACGGAAAAAGAAATATGTGGTCGGTATTTTTTTCTGACGGGCTCCGTGCCGGGCGAAGTTAACGCGCCAGGTTGGTGAAAATTGCCCTTCGGGGAGAATTTCTTATAGCAAATAGTTTGCGGCCACATCTTTGTGGCCGCATTTTTATTACCCGAAAGGCATATTATTTTACTTTGAGTTTCATCATGAGATCGGAAGAGCGTCGTGTAGGGAAAGAGTGTAGATCTCGGTGGTCGC
>CALFRX010000297.1 GCA_937919295.1 uncultured Peptococcaceae bacterium
AATTATTTAATTTAAATCGGGTGCCCAGTGTCAATTGGGCTGCCGCTTCCGGTATTGTCAACGGTATCACCGACTCTACCTTCGGTCCCAACCAGAACATCACGAGAGAACAGGCCTGTGTCATTATGGTGCGTTTCGCCAAGGCAATGGGGATTGATCTCCCCGCGACACAATCGGCAATTTCTTTTAGCGACAACTCTTCCATCAGTGACTATGCCAAGGAAGCCGTTGCAACGGCGCAAAAAGCCGGATTAATCAACGGTAAAGGTAATAATCTTTTTGATCCCAAAGGAAATGCCACCCGGGCGGAAATTGCCACCATCATCTCCCGTTTGATGGATAAGATGTAAAGGGCGAGACGGTCAAAGATTAATATTGACAACGAGCTGCGCCTATGCTATTATTTAAAGGCTGAATGCCACCGTAGCTCAGTAGGTAGAGCGCATCCTTGGTAAGGATGAGGTCAACGGTTCGACTCCGTTCGGCGGCTCCATTTAAAAAAACGAACCGATCTTTTCTTTGATCGGTTCTTTTTTATGGCTGCGTTCTAAAGGCAAAAAAGACGGTGTTATACCAAAAAAAAGGAAGTGCCGTAAAAAGAGAGTTGGCTTCCGATAGAGAAAATCAGAAGCCGACTTTTTTCATGGCAATGCGGATATAAGATCTGCTGAGCAGCAGGCTCTTTCACAGTAAATAGTGCATAGTATAAAATGAAAAGCTAATTTCTTCTTCAGAAATTAGCTTTCATTTTGTTAGGGGCTTTCAGGTTTAAGCCCCTTTTCGTATAAGGGGGAACAAATGGTGTTTACCCTAAAATCGATTTCAAATCTGCTTCCGGTGTAGAAACGGGATGGATATTAAGGTTTTCCACAAGGTAATTTAAAACATTGGGGGAGATGAACGCCGGCAGCGTCGGGCCGAGGTAAATATCTTTGATGCCTAAGGATAAGAGGGAGAGCAGAATGCAGACAGCCTTCTGTTCATACCAGGAAAGGACGAGGGTCAGCGGTAAATCGTTGACGCCGCAGTCAAAGACTTCGGCCAAAGCGCTGGCCACGCGGATGGCGCCGTAAGCGTCGTTGCACTGGCCCATATCAAGGAGCCGAGGCAGGTCGCCGAGGTTGCCGAGATCAAGGTCATTGAAACGGTATTTTCCGCAAGCCAAGGTCAATACAATGGTGTCGGCAGGGGTCTGTTTCACGAAATCCGTATAATAGGTCCGGTCCATGCGGGCGCCATCGCAGCCGCCGACGAGGAAGATGTGGCGGAGCTTTTTGCTTTTCACCGCGTCGACGACAACAGCCGCCGCATTGAGAATGGCTTGATGGCCAAAACCGGTGGTGACAAAGGTGCCGCCGTTGATCCCGGTCATGGGATGGGCTTCTTGATAGCCGCCCAAGGAGAGGGCCTTTTCAATTACGGGCGTAAAATCCTTTTCTTCGCCGATATGGGGCACGCCGGGCCAGGAAACGGGGCCGGTGGTGAAAATGCGGTCAGCGTAGCTGGGTTTTTGTGGTGTGAGACAGTTGGTGGTATAGAGGATCGGCGCCGGAATGCCGTCAAATTCCTTTTTCTGATTTTGCCAGGCGGTACCGAAATTGCCTTTGAGGTGGGGGTATTTCTTCAGTTCGGGATAGCCGTGGGCCGGTAGCATTTCTCCGTGGGTATAAATGTTGATGCCTTTGCCTTCCGTTTGCTGCAGCAGTTTTTCCAAATCGAGGAGATCGTGGCCGGTGACGACAATGAAGGGACCCTGTTCAATGGTCAGCGGTACCGTATGGGGCGTCGGCGCACCGTATGCTTCTGTGTTGGCCTTATCCAGTAAGGCCATGCAAGCGAGGTTGGCCTGACCCAGTTCCATGGCGAGGCCGATGAGTTCTTCCACGCTGTGCTGCTCCGAAAGGGCGGCCAACCCCTTGCAGAAGAAGTCGGAAACCATTTCGCTGGTGTAGCCTAAGGCCATGGCGTGATAGGTGTAGGCACCCATGCCCCGCAGACCGAAGAGGATCAATGATTTCAAGGAGCGGATATCTTCGTTATCCTGCCAGATGGCGGTGACATCGTAGTCGTCGAATTTATCACAGGTAATTTCGCAGCGGTTGCATCTTTGGCTGATGGCGGTTTTTTCGTCGTGGATTTTGGTCAGCAGCGCTTCTAAGGTTTCGCGATTGAAGTTGACATTGGTGATGGTGTTAAAGAGACCTTCGGCGATGATTTCATCGGTTTTCTTGGTGTGTCCGCAGTCCCTGGCCGCCAAAGCGAGGCCGATGAGGGCGCCGGTGACTTTGTCTTGCAAATCAGCGACGTCGTAAGGTTTGCCGCAAACCCCGGCTTTGCCGGTGCAGCCTTTTCCTTGGGCGGTCTGTTCGCATTGGTAGCAAAACATCAATTGTTCCATTTTAAAATTCCTCCTTCGCCACGATCTGCCCTTCGGCAGAAATCGTGTATACGGTGAGCGGCAGTTGCTTGCCGCTGTTTTGGATGGCGGTCTTCACGGCTTTTGCCATGCCGCCGCAGCAGGGGACCTCCATCCGGGTGAGAGTGACGCTTTTGATCTCATTGGTTGAAAAGATTTCTGTCAACTTTTCGCTGTAATCGATATCGTCCAGTTTGGGGCAGCCTACCAAAGTGATCTTTCCCTGAATGAAATCATGATGAAAGGCGCTGTAAGCGTAGGCGCAGCAATCAGCGGCAATCAGCATGTCGGCATTTTGATAAAACCGCGCTGCCGTCGGCAGCAGCTTGATCTGTACCGGCCATTGGCGCAAGGCGCCGCCGGCACGTTTCTCTTTTTTTACTTTTTTAGATGTTGATAAAGAACGTACACTGGAGCCGGGACAACCACAGGCCAAAGTTGCTGTCTCCGCTTTCTTCTGCGCCATTTCTTTTTGATGCTGCTTCATCGCTTCTTCCTGAAACGGTGCCGCTTCCCGTTCCTCAAAGGAAATGGCGTCTTCGGGACAGACCGGCAGACAGTTACCGAGGCCGTCGCAGTAATCTTCCCGCATGAGTTTGGCTTTGCCGTTGACGAGGGCAAGGGCCCCTTCGTTGCAGGCGTTGACGCAGAGGCCGCAGCCGTTGCACTTTTCTTCATCAATACGAATAATTTTTCTGATCATCGGGCAACCGTCCTTTCTTGCTTTTCTGCCCTGAGTATAATATAATAAAATCATAAAATCTGTTGGAAATACAACAAAAGGGAGCTTTTATGAAACAAATATCCGCCACGGCCATGAACAGTCCTCTTTTTGCCGGTATTGAAGCGAAAGATCTGTCGGCAATGATGAAATGTCTTGACGCCTATGTACGTAACTATGAAAAAGGGGAGACGATTTTTCATATCGGCGATCCTGTGGTTGAAATCGGCCTTGTTTTGCGGGGCCGCGTTTATTTGACCAAAGAGGATCACAACGGCAACAGCAATCTTGTGGCGGAGGTTGGCCCCTCGCTGCTTTTCGGAGAGGAATTGGCCTGTATGGGCCAGACGCGCAGCGACGTTAACGTGATCGCGGCGCAAAAAACCCAAGTGCTCTTTCTTGATATCGGCCGGGTGACCACCCAATGCTCCTCAGCCTGCCTGTTTCATCAGCGTTTGATCCGCAACTTGCTGACAGTTATTGCCGCCAAAAACCATACCCTCAATGCCAAGATGGAGCATATGTCAAAACGTACCACCAAGGAGAAACTGCTTTCCTACCTGTCCGATGCTGCTGGAGAAAATCCCAGCCAATGGTTTGAAATCCCCTTTAACCGCCAGCAGCTGGCGGATTATCTCAGCGTGGAACGGTCGGCGATGTCCTGGGAGTTATGCAAGCTCAGGGATGATAAGGTCATTGAATTTCAGAAGAATCGTTTTCGTTTCACCGATGTCTGAGGTCGTTGCCTCTTTCCTTTTTTGTTTTCATATGTTATCATAAAATAGAAATGTTGGCGGGCAAGAGCGCTTTTTTATTGGTAGATAGAGCTTCTTGCTTCGACCAAGATCTCATAGCGAGGGAGGTGTGTTTATGCTGGAACTGAAAATCATCACCGGCATGTCCGGAGCCGGCAAAACCCAGTTGCTCCGCATTATGGAGGATCTCGGTTATTACGCCGTGGATCATCTGCCGGTGGAGCTCATTGTTGACTTGGTCAAATTGCTCAATTCCGAAGAACGCGGCGTGAAAAAGGCGGCGATTGTCGTGGATATCCGCGAAAACGGCCATTTTCACTCGTTTTTCAGCAATATCAACCGCTTTCCCGAAGAAGAGGTCAAAGCGGAAATTGTTTTTTTGGAAGCCGCCAAAGAAGTTCTTTTGAAGCGCTTTCACGAAACCCGCCGCCGTCATCCCTTAGGCAGCGAGATACGGATTCTTTCCGCCATTGAGGCAGAGGAAAAGATCATGGCCCCGGTGCGCAAGATCGCCGACCGCAAAATCGATACCGGCCGCATGAAAGGGAACAATCTGGCGGAATATGCCCGGCTCGTCTATGGCGACAGCGGTAAACCCCATATTTTAGTCAACGTGGTTTCTTTCGGTTATAAGTACGGTGTGCCCCAAGATGCGGATTTCGTTTTTGACGTGCGTTTTTTACCCAATCCTTTTTATAATGAAATTTTAAAACCCCTCACCGGCAAAGATTCCGCTGTAGGGGAATTCATTATGGCCGCCCCGGAAGCCGTGGAGTTTTTAGCCAAAATCGAGAATTTTCTGCTGTTTATCCTCTCCCATTTTGAGGAACGCACCAGGGATAACCTGGTCATTGCTGTGGGTTGCACCGGCGGTCAGCACCGCAGCGTCTTTTTTGCGGAAAAGATCACCGAAATGGTGGAAAAAGCAGGCTATTTCTGTACGGTGAACCATAACGACGTCTGGC
>CALFRX010000298.1 GCA_937919295.1 uncultured Peptococcaceae bacterium
CCCCACCACTGCGGCACCCCTCACCTTTGACGATACCAATCAGATCAGCGATTGGGCAAAACAGGGCGTCACGGTGATGGTCGGGAAAGGCATCATAAACGGCAAAGGCAACAATCTCTTAGATCCCAAAGCCTACGCCACAAGGGCGGAAGCCGCGGTGATCCTGACCAGGTTTGATCAATTGTTTCCAGACACTTTGCCGACGCAAAATTGGCGCTTTTAGCCCTCTTTGGCGGCTCATCTTCCCTTGTCCGCTCTTTTTTCATTTCCCCGGAAATGAAAAGGAAAGAAGTATGGTTTTTATGAAACGATTTTTTTGTTGCGCTGTCTTAGCTGTGATCGTGGCTTTTACCCCCTTTATAGTGAGTTCACAGCCGCTGAACGCAACGAATTTAGGAAACAGCGGCAAACTGATCGCCTTAACCTTTGACGACGGACCCTCCGATACCTCCGCCTGGTTGTTAAATCAGCTCAAGGCCAGGAACGCCCATGTAACGTTTTTTCTCTGCGGTGATAAAATAGCAAAATACGGCGCCGTCATCGAACGCGCCGTCGACGAAGGGCATCAGGTGGGCAATCACACCTGGGATCATACGGATCTTGATACCTTAAGCAAGTCTGGTTTTGATTATGAAGTGATCAAGACGGACCAAGCTCTAACCGCCGTAACCGGACAAAAAAACTTTCTTCTGCGTCCGCCCCACGGAGCTTATAGCAGCAATATGCTGCAATGGGCCAATCGGCCCGTGATCACCTGGTCCGTGGATACTTATGACTGGGCCATCCATTCTCAAAGCGATTTGACCGACCGCATTGTCCGCAACGCCAAAGACGGCGTCATTATCCTTATGCACGAAACCGTTCCCACGACAGCAAAGGGCGCCATCAACGCCATCGATATCCTGCAGAAGCAAGGCTATACCTTCGTTACCGTCAATGAGCTCTTCACCAGAAAAGGCATCAAACTCCAAAACGGCACGGTCTATAAAAACGCTCCCAATAACGGGATCGATTACGGAAAAAAGGATTTAAACCCTCCCTTTTATTATAATGAAGCGGAGCTTTCCTCCCATTGGGCTTCCCCGTATATCGCCTATATGAAGAAGCATAAATTTATGACCGGCATCGGGCCCAATCAGTTCGGGCCGGAATATCCCATGACCCGGGCCATGTTTGCCACGGTTTTGGCACGAATGTCCGGGGAAGATCTCAGCGGCTATCCGAATAACTTTAAAGATATTCCAAACAATACTTGGTATACAGAAGCAGTATCCTGGGCCGCGGCAAAGCACATCATCTACGGTGTCGGCGACCAATACTTCTCTCCCGATGAATATCTCACCAAAGAAGAGACCTGCGTTATGCTGTGCCGCTATGCCGAAGAGAAAGGCCTTGATTTAAGCGGCGATGGTACCCTGACTTACAGCGACAGCCAGTTGATTCACGACTGGGGACTTCCTGCGGTAACCGTGATGACGGCGGAAAAGATCCTGACCGGCAGAAAGAGCCGCCTCGGTACCGCCTTCGACCCCCAGAAATATGCTTCCCGGGCGGAAATCGCCGCCATCATCGCAAGATTTGGCACCCGTCAATAGCACTTTTTTCGCCACTTAACAGAAAGGAAGGCAACTTCTCATGGCAGACACTGAGCAAAGATACGCGAAAGCCACCAACCGGCTTCTCGTGATCATGGAAAAACTACGCAGCGCAAACGGCTGCCCTTGGGATAAGGAACAAACCCATCAGTCTCTAAGAAAATATCTCATCGAAGAGTGTTACGAGGTCATCGACGCCATCAACAGAAACGACGATGACGATTTAACGGAAGAACTCGGCGATCTTCTGCTACAGGTCGTTTTCCACGCCCAGCTCGGCAAAGAACGGGGCGCTTTTGACTTCGCCGATGTCGTTGACGGCATCAGCGAAAAGATGGTGCGCCGTCATCCCCACGTTTTCGGCGATATCCAATGCGACACCGCCGATGAGGTTCTCGTCAACTGGGCGAAAATCAAAGAGGGTGAAAAACAGGAGCAGGGCAAAGTCAGCCGCCGTCTGGACGTTCCCGCCACCTTCCCAGCCCTTTACCGGGCTCAAAAAGTTCAAAAGAAAGCGGCGGAAATCGGCTTCGATTGGGAGCAAAGCGAAGACGTCAAGGCCAAAATCGACGAAGAGATCGCAGAGGTACAAGCCGCCATCGATGGCAGCGGCAACCTCAAAGAAGAGATCGGCGATGTGCTTTTCGCCGCGGTCAACTGGAGCCGCTTCCACCACATCGACGCCGAAGAGGCTTTGAGGGAAAGCACAGAAAAATTTACCCGCCGCTTCTACCGGGTGGAGGACGCCATCAACGATGACGGCAAGGATATGCTTCACATGTCCCTAAAGGAAATGGACGCATACTGGAACAAGATCAAAGCTGAAGAAGACTAAGCGCGGTTTGACGGATTCGCCGCGTATCAGCCTTTCCCGGCAGCCGTAGCATAAAGAAAGCCTCCTCAGGGCATAATGAAACCATCATAAAAAGGAGGCCTCATCTTATGAACAAAGGCGAAACCATTCATGCTGTCGCCGAAAAAAGCGGCGTCACCAAAAAGGATACGGAAGCAGTCATCAACGCTTTGGGAGAAGTGATCACCAATTGCCTCGCCAGGGGAGAAGAGGTACGTTTCATCGGATTCGGCGCGTTCTCCGTCAAGGAGAGAGCCGCCCGCCGCGGTCGTAACCCCCAAACAGGGGAAAGCATCGACATTCCCCCAACAAAACAACCGGTTTTCCGCTGTGGCAAACTGCTTCGGACTGCGGTAAAATAAAAAGGAACATGAAAGAACGATGAGATTGGATAAATACTTAAAGGTCAGCCGCGTGATCAAGCGGCGCACCGTAGCCAAGGAAATCTGTGAAGCCGGCAGAATTCAGGTAAACGGCCATAGAGCCAAAGCCGGCCATGAAATCAAAATCGGCGATATCCTCGATATCGCCATGGGCAGTCTCCGGCTGAAGATTCGCGTTGCCGAAATCAAAGAGACCGTTCGCGCCAACGACGCGTCGAGCCTTTATGAAGTGCTGGAAGAGAAGCGGATCAAAACAGAAAGAGAAGAATTATTTTAAAAAAGGCCTGCCCGGCGTCACCGGGCAGGCTTTTAGAAACTGCTTAGGAAAGGGCGTCAAATTCATGCTGATTGGCATATTCCACTGCCGTGATGATGAGCTGGGCAGCGGCGGCAACGCCGGTTTTGCCGCTGTCGATGATCAGTTCATAATGACCGGGACGTCCCCATTCCCACTCGGTATGGGCCGTATAGTAGTTGGCTCGAATCTTATCCGTGCGTTTGATCAGCTTCTTGGCATCGGCGGAGGTGATCTCAAAAAGACGCTTTGCCCGCTCCACCCGGAGGTCAAGGGATGCGCGAATAAAGATATTGAGCACATCGTCCCGTTCCCGCAGCACATAATCGGCGCAGCGGCCGATGATTACGCAGGGGCCTGCTTCCGCGTAGCGGCGGATCGCCTGAAACTGAGCTTCAGCAACCCGCAGATTCAGCGGCTGCATCAGCGTGGGATCCCCGGAATACCAGCTATACCCGTATTGATAGCCGGGAATACTCTCCCAGATACTATTGGTTTTCTCATCGTATTTCTCTACGATTTCACTATTGACCTGCAACGCTTCGGCGGTTTCGTCGAGAATCTTTTTATCATAATAAGGAATCCCGAAATGCTCGGCAACGGTTTTGCCAATATCAGCGCCGCCACTGCAAAACTCACGTCCGATGGTAATAATCCTGTTCCTTTTCATAGGCGTTCCTCCTATTCTTTTTTGCCGTTGCGGGAATCGACAACGTTATAATCGTCAAAATGGCTCACACCGGGCAACCGTTTTTTTAATCATAACATAAAATGAGGGGTGGTTCAATCTACCTTTTCTTGACGAAGCAGAACTTTCGCTGATGCTTTATCATTCCGTTAAATCCATAATAAAAGAATCCGGCATACGCCGGATTCTTTTAGACCATCAACAGAGTTGGCACAAGCCAAATTTTTCAGCAAGATAACAGATCATTGAAAAACTGTATACCGCAAATCCCAGGTAAAAGGACAGGCCTGCCGTGTACAAAATGGTACGCAAAGCCTTTTCGGGCAAACACCTGCGGCATTTGCTGCCGAAGGGCATAAAAGTCTGCCCTTATGCCTGAAACACCGCGATATGCGGTTTATCGACGATCTGAACGCTTATAGGTACCCACAGGCCCGTCGCAGCCCATCACATCGGGCTTGCTGAAATCATGTTCCTGAAGCATGGTCGCGCAAATTTCACAAAAGAGATGATCTTTATATTCGTAGGTATCTTCATCATTGATGCGTTTGCCGCATTTTTCACAGTTGCTCAAGACTGGCACTCCTTTCATCCGATATTTTCATGGTTGTTCCTTCTGCCGATGCCATTTTCATCCGTTCAACACAATGACGGCAATAATAGCCGCTGCTGGCAAGATACGCTCTGCCCGGCACAATGATACAGTTACAACCTTTGCAGTAAAGCATAAAACGGCCTCCTTTGCGGTTTTCTTTTACTATTATCCGCAGAAGAGGCCGTTTTTATTTCATGAAGTTGATTACATAAAGAGTACGTCGTGGCAGCGCCAGTCAATGTTACACCGGGAAATCGCTTTATCCGGATAGGAAACACTGGTCATCAACACTGTTTCCGGTGGCGCGGGAAAACCCGCCAAATAAAGACGGTTGCCCAAATTTACCATTTTCTGCACCCATTCGGGATGCGCGTCACGAACCCGGGCCGCAGCGGCGCAAAAGTTAGGATATACCTGGCTTAGTTCCTTTTGCAGCACTGCACCAAAGGGGGCGATACTGTTTTTCAGCTCGAAAAAAGCATTGGGTTTATAGTCCCCCATGTCTTCTTCGCCGACGCCGACCACGTGTAAAAGCTCATGGGTAAGGCGGCAGGAAACAGCATCGTTGGTCATATTGAGCAGTGAAAAAATATCCAAGACGATCTCGTTGCGCTGACCGATCTGCAAGCCGTCGGTAATCAATCTCGTCTTCGTTTTATAGTGGTAACAGCGTCCCGTATAACCCAAGCGCACATGGGGCGATTGCTGCGGGGCGTTATAATCCGCCATGCCGTATGCAGGAAACAGGGAATAAAGGGACGGCGGTACCGTCAGCACCATGGGCTGATAGCAAAATACCAGCTCCAGCATTTTCTTTATGGTACCGTTAAAATCAGAAACCACACGGACCGCAACGGGGTGAATCCCTTCCTGGCGAAAGGCGGCAAAGAGCTGTTCCTCCAGGGCGATATAATCTTGCCAAACCTCGGGACACTGTTCCGCGTAGGGATTTTCTCTTTCATCGAGGGCGACGACGGAATAAACCCGCATCATCAGCCGGCAAAGCAACAGATCATCATAACACATCATAATCGGAAGTCCTCAATTGAGGGCGGCAATGATTTCCACTTCACAAAGCACGCCTTTGGGTAAATCTTTCACGGCAACGCAGCTTCTGGCTGGTTTTTCTGTAAAATAGGCCGCGTAAACCTCGTTGAACGCTGCAAAATCCGCAATATCCGCCAAAAAGCAAGTGGTTTTCACCGTTTGCGCCAGGGAAATTCCGGCTGCCTCGGCAATGGCTTGCAGATTTTCACAAACCTGTTTCGTCTGCCCGGCAATGGTGGTTTCTTCCACATTGCCGGAAGCGGGGTTGATGGGGATCTGACCGCTGCTAAAGAGAAAACCATTCACTTTGACGGCCTGACTGTAAGGGCCGATGGCGCCGGGGGCGCGATCACAAACAACTTTTTCCATAAACAAGGCCTCCTTATCGATGGTAGTATGATCTATCGAGAACATCAAAGCCGCCGTTGCGCAGCGCGCGTTTGATCGCTTCAATATGTTTAAAATCCCTGGTTTCCACAGCAAGGCGCAAATAACAATCGGTGATATTCATATCCAGATCGGTGCTGTCATAATTGACGGAAACAACATTGGCGCCGAGTTCGGAGATGATGGTGGAAACGCCGGTCAACTGTCCCGGGCGATCCGAAAGGGCAATGGTGATATTGGCGGTGCGACCGTACATTTTCAAACCCCGGGCAATGACCCTGGATAAAATCGTGACGTCAATGTTGCCACCACTGACAACACAGCAGACATTTTTTCCGGCGAGATCGGGGATCTTATCGAACATCACCGCGGCAACGGAAACGGCGCCGGCGCCTTCGGCGATGAGCTTCTGTCGCTCCAACAGGGAGAGAATGGCGGCGGCAATTTCATCGTCGGAGACCGTGAAAACCCCGTCAACATATTGTTTGCAAAGCTCATATGTTAAATCCCCCGGTTTTTTCACCGCGATGCCGTCGGCCACGGTTTGCACACCGCATAAGGAACAGACCTCCGATTTGGCCAGAGAATTCTCCATGCAAGGCGCGCCGGAGGCCTGAACGCCGTA
>CALFRX010000299.1 GCA_937919295.1 uncultured Peptococcaceae bacterium
CATATCGCCCGCTATTCTTCAGGCCACAGCGAGGCGATCATCACCGAGAGCTACAGTAGAAGCAGGCGCTTCACCCAAGCCGTCGACGCCGCCGCGGTTTACGTCAATGCCTCCACCCGTTTTACCGACGGCAATGAATTCGGCTTCGGCGCGGAAATCGGCATCAGCACACAGAAACTCCACGCCCGGGGTCCCATGGGCTTAAACGCCCTGACCACGGAAAAATACGTCATCTACGGTACAGGACAGGTACGAAAATAGCTATGAGAAGAATCGGCATTATGGGCGGTACCTTCGACCCCATTCATTTTGGACATCTCGTTACCGCCGAAAAAGTACAGGAGGCTTTTTCCCTAAACGAAGTCGTCTTCGTACCTTCGGGAAATCCGCCCCACAAAAAAAACCGCCTTGTCACCAAGGCTGTCCACCGTTTGGCCATGGTCAAACTGGCCGTTGAAAATCATCCCGGTTTCTCTGTATCCTCTGTTGAAATCGAAAGGGAAGGGTATTCCTACGCCCTTGATACCGTCGACGAATTTCATCGTATCTACGGGGCAGATACCGCACTTTTCTTCATCACCGGCGCCGACGCGATCTTGGAAACCTGGCATAAAGCCGACGAGTTGATGGCCAAATGTGAATTCATCGCCGCCACCCGCCCCGGCTACCATTTCGACGAAGAACACGTACTGCCCGTGGCGTATCAAGACCGCGTTCATGTTTTCCGGGAAACCGCCCTTGCCATATCCTCTTCCCAGATTCGCCGTCTGTTGGGAGACGGCGCCGACGTATCGAAGATGATTCCCCAAAGCGTAAACAATTACATCAAAACCCACGGTCTCTATGAAAAGGAATCCCATGATTGAAATAAAACCACTGAGCGCAAAACGACTCGACCACTCCTTCTCCACGGCGCGGCTTTGCTACGATTTGGCGCTGCGCAACGGTTGCGATCCGATGAAGGCTTATCTTTGCGGTGTCTTCCACGATATTGCCAGAGAATTGCCGCGGGAAACACTCCTCACCTTGGCCAAAGAGCGCCATATTCCTGTCAATCAGGAGGAGGAAGAAGAGCCTTTGCTGCTCCATGGCGACATCGCCGCCGCCGTGATGAGAGAAAATTACGGCATCCACGATGCGGAAATGCTTAACGCCGTCAGACGCCATACGGTCGGTAATGGGGAAATGACGGTTCTTGATAAAATTCTTTTCATCGCCGACAAAACAGAGCCCCTGCGCGCCTACGCGGAGGCCGCCGCCATCC
>CALFRX010000300.1 GCA_937919295.1 uncultured Peptococcaceae bacterium
GATCAGGGTCAGCAGATCCCCGGTGCGAAAATGGATACCGCCGTTGGACCAGTTGAGTACTGCGATCCCAAAAAAGCAGGCAAAAACGGCAATGTAAACGCGCCCGGAAATCTTCTCCTTGAAGAAGAGTCGGGCGATGAAAGGAACCATCAGTAAATTGGTTGCTGTCAGCAACGCATTGCTGGAAACTTCAATGGTCTGCATGCCCAGGGTCTGAAAGAGGAAGCCTAAGAAAAGGAGGACTCCGGCGATGACGCCGGTCTTAAATTCCGCGGCAGTGATATGCTTGAGATTTTTGTTGATGATGATCAGCAATACGAAAGCGCCGAGGAGAAAACGGCACATATTGAGCAATCCCGGCGGAAAACCGCAGCTGAGGCTATAGTTGACGCCGATGAAACCGCTGCCCCAAATCAGGGCCGTGAGGAGAAGGGCGGCTTCTCCCTTGTAGGAGTGTGTAATCATTTTGTGTCCTTTAATCGTTGTCTATTTCCAACCATCATCATAGCATAAAATGTAGGGCATCGCAATCGTAAACAAGCATGTGGTCTTTACGAATATGGAGGGTAATCGTGGTAAAATAACATAAAGCGGACCATTTCGCTTCCGATACCTAATGACGAAAAAAGGTTTTTTTACATGGTTTCTTGGTGAAGGTGATACCCATGTATTTGTATTGATAGGATGGGGCGGAGAGAAAGGCAGGAAAGCAGTCTGAAAACAATGGTATTTTATTGTAAATTGTGCATTTCGGTAGTATAATTACTTTAAAAGCAAAGACGAAATTAACCCATCATTTTTAAAAGCGGCCGATATGAGTATAACGGACTTATTGATTATGGAATGATCAGGCGATTTGATGCGGGCAAAAAGAAAGGGGTTCTATGAAGCAGGAATTGAACTATACGTTGTTATGTGACTATTACGAATTGACCATGGCCAACGGCTATTTTAAAAACGGCTGGAAGGATAAGATCACCTATTTTGACGTATTCTTTCGGCAGATTCCCGACAACGGTGGTTTTGCCATCGCCGCCGGGCTGGAGCAGATCATCGACTATATCGAAAACCTTGCTTTCGATGAGGACGATATCGCCTTTTTGCGCAAAAAAGGCGTATTTGACGAAGAGTTTCTCACTTATTTGCGGGATTTTTCCTTTCACGGCGATATCTATGCCGTCCGGGAAGGAACACCAATTTTTCCCAATGAGCCAATCCTCACCGTACGGGCGTCGGCGCCGGAGGCGCAATTCATCGAAACCTTCATCCTCTTAACCTTAAACCATCAGAGCCTGATCGCCACGAAGGCCAACCGTATTTGCAGGGCGGCGGAAGGCCGCACGGTCACGGAATTCGGTTCCCGCCGCGCCCACGGAGCCAGCGGCGCGATTTTAGGCGCCAGAGCGGCCTGCATCGGCGGTTGCGCGGGCACCGCCTGCACCATCTCGGAACTACTTTACGGTACCCCCGCCGGAGGCACCATGGCTCATTCCTGGGTGCAGATGTTCGATTCTGAATTAGAATCCTTCCGCGCCTATTGCCGCACCTATCCGAAAAACCCCTGCCTGCTGGTGGACACCTATAATGTATTAAAGAGCGGCATTCCCAATGCCCTGAAGGTTTTCAAAGAATTCGGCATCAAAGAATGTTCTATCCGCATTGATTCCGGCGACATCACCTATTTGACGAAACGTGCCCGGAAAATGCTGGACGATGCGGGCTACCCCCATTGTAAGATCGTTATTTCCAATGCTTTGGACGAATATATCATCCGTGACCTGTTGTTGCAGGGCGCGCAAGTTGATGCTTTCGGCGTCGGCGAACGGCTGATTACCGCCCGCAGCGAGCCGGTTTTCGGCTGCGTTTACAAGCTCTCCGCCGTTGAGGATGACGAAGGCCAGGTGATCCCTAAAATCAAAGTCAGCGAAAACGCCGGAAAGATCACGAATCCCCACTTTAAAAAAGTTTGGCGTATTTTCGATAACGCCACCGGCAAAGCCCAGGCGGATCTAGTCACCGTTTACGATGAAACCATTGATGTGGATCAGCCCCTGACGATCTTCGACCCCGACCATCCCTGGAAAAAGAAGACCTTTACCGATTTTTCCGTCAAAGAGCTGCTGATCCCCATTTTTAAGGACGGCGTCTGCGTTCTCAAGCAGAAACCGACGTTGCAGGAGATCCGCTCCTACAGCGCCGGGCAAATCGACTACTTATGGGATGAAATGAAGCGCTTTGAACATCCTCATCTTTACTACGTGGATCTTTCCGCGAAACTCTGGCAGATCAAAAATGAGCTGATCAAAGAGAATTTCGGTTCTTTTCAGCAGTTTTGATCACCGTTTCAACTCTTAGGCTTTCTTTTTGAATGGAAGAGGGCGTCCCTTCGCGATAAGTTGATCAATTTATCGTTTTGGGACGCCCTCTTTTGCATAGTTTTTTTTGATTCGGAAAAACTATGGGCGGAGGAAGACTATGTCTGAAAATCTTGAAAAGTCAATGAATGAATCATTGAAACAGGCCAAACAAAAAGAATACGCGGAACTCGTAAAGGAAACAAAACCAAAAACGCCGGTGCTGAAAAACGTCTGCTGCGCTTTTTTTGTGGGCGGTTTGATCTGCGTAATCGGTCAGATTATCTATGAGCTGCTGAAGCTGACAGCCATGACGGACAAGCACTGCGTTACCGTGACGCTGATGATTTTGATCGTCGCCGGCGCGGTCTTAACTGGATTCGGCCTTTACGATAAGATCGGCAAATTCGCCGGCGCCGGTTCCATTGTACCCATCAGCGGTTTTTCCAATTCCATGGTGGCCCCGGCGCTGGAATGGAAAACGGAAGGTTTAATCGCCGGTTTGGCTGCCAAACTGTTTACGTTGGCCGGTCCCGTCATCGTCTACGGCGTTTGTGTTTCTGTGGTTTTGGGGTTGCTGAAATATTTGTGGTTGTTATTCACGGGAGGTTTGCCATGAGCTGTCTCGGAAGAAATACGTATCTTTTCGATCAAAAAGTATATATTTTAAGCGGTGCCGCGGTGGTGGGACCCATGGAAGGCGAAGGGCCTTTGGGCTCGTGTTTTGATAAAGTCTGGCCCAAAATCCAGACTGCGGAAAGTTCCTGGGAAGATACGGAAGTCAAAATGCAGAAAGAAGCCGTGGATCTTGCCCTGACAAAAGCGGCTTTGGGAAATCATATGATTGATGTTCTGCTGGGCGGTGATCTGATCAACCAGCTTACCATCACCAATTTCGCTGCCAAGGAGAGGGAAATTCCCTTTCTTGGTTTATATAACGCTTGTGCCACCATGGCGGAGGGACTTCTTTTGGGAGCATCCCTCATCGGCGGCGGTTTCGCCGGTGATGCCGCCGT
>CALFRX010000301.1 GCA_937919295.1 uncultured Peptococcaceae bacterium
GTAATCGAATTCGTCTGCTAACACCAAGCGGCGTTTGATTTTGACGCAGGTAGCGATAATGTCTTCGATATTCTTTTGCAGTTTGCCGTCACGCAATTGCGCGAAGAGGTTTTTGTCACCGAGGACAGCGTATTTAACGGCTTCGGCGATGCCGTCGGCAAAGCGCACGGGTTCCATGGTTTTGAGCGTATCGTGGTCGCACCAGACGAGGGAGGGCTGATGAAAGGCGCCGGCCAGGTTTTTGCCGGCATCTAAATTCACGGCGGTTTTGCCGCCGACGGAAGAATCGATGGCCGCCAAAAATGTGGTGGGTAACTGTACGCAGGGGATGCCTCTGAGATAAACCGCGGCGGCAAAACCTGCCAAATCACCGACCACGCCGCCGCCGAGGGCGATGATGAAATCACCGCGGTTGATTTGTTGATGCGCCATAAATTCCAGCAGTTCCCGGAGAATATCCATATTTTTGGCCTGTTCCCCATTGGCGAACACGAAGGTCTTGTGGGGAATGGCTGTTTTGTCGAAGGCCTTTCTGACCGTATCGCCATAGAGGTTTTCGACGTTATCGTCGGTGACGATGACAGCGTTGCCCAGGGGAAACTGTTCCTTGATCGCGTCGCCGCATTGTTTTAGGATGCCCTTGCCAATGACGATTTCATAGGGTTTTTCCGTTTCAACGGTAATCCTTTTCATGGGGAACCTTCCTCTTCCTTTTTATTCTAACAATGAATTCTTAAATAACTCTATATTATAATTTTATATTATAAAACAAAACAGCCAAAACCGCAACTGTCTGCTGGGAAAGGGTTGCATTGTTTTTTAAGGTGTTGTTTACGGCAAAAAGAAAGTCCGCAGTATTTTACACTGCGGACTTAGGCCGTCGGGAAAAGCTGATTTTTCTCCTATCAGCCAAAGGCGAAACCGCCCCATGGACGGATCGTTACGATTTTGATTATAAGACTTTGGAAAGGAAGGAGCGCAGCCGTTCATTTTGGGGATTTCCAAAAAACTCCTGAGGTGTGTTTTCTTCGAGGATTTTGCCGCTATCCATAAAGATCACGCGGGTACCGACTTCTTTGGCAAAGCCCATTTCGTGGGTTACCACGACCATGGTCATACCCTCGCGGGCCAGCTTTTTCATAACGTCCAACACCTCGCCGATCATCTCCGGATCAAGGGCGCTGGTGGGCTCGTCGAAAAGCATGACGTCGGGGTTCATGGCCAAGGCGCGGACAATGGCGACCCGCTGTTTTTGGCCACCGGAGAGATTTCCCGGGTAGGCGTCGATTTTATCAGGGAGACCGACACGGTCTAAGAGTTGCTTCGTTCTCTCTGTGGCCTCGTCTTTTTTCATGACCCCTAATTTCACCGGGGCCATCATGATGTTCTCCTTGACGCTTTTGTGGGGAAAGAGATTGAAGCTTTGAAAGACCATGCCCATTTTTTGGCGCATCTTATTGATGTCGTTTTTCTTGTCGGTAATGTCTTTGCCCTCAAACCAGATATGGCCGCCGCTGGGGACTTCCAGCAGATTGAGGCAGCGCAGAAAGGTGGATTTGCCGGAGCCGGAAGGGCCGATCACCACAACGACGTCGCCTCTTTTAATGGTGGTGTCAACGCCGTCAAGGGCTTTCACCGTGCTGTTTTTGAAGTGCTTCTGCAAGCCTTTGACTTCGATCAGCACGTCCTTTCCCCTCGGGTTTAAGCTGCTGTTTTCAGTGGTCATTGCTTCTCAGCCTCCTTTCCAGTTTACCGACGAGCCAGGTAAAGAACATGACGAGGATCAGATAGATCAAAGCCACGGCGATCAGCGGCATAAAGGCGGAATACGTGCGGCCGATGATGATGTAGCCGCCCTTGGTTAGATCCTGTAAAGCGATGTAACCGGAAACAGAGGTCTCTTTGAGCAGGGTGATGAATTCGTTGGCCAGGGCAGGCAGGACATTTTTGATGGCCTGGGGAATGATGATGAAGGCCATGGCCTGCACGTAATTGAACCCCAGGCTTCTGCCGGCTTCCATTTGCCCTTTGTCGATGGACATGATCCCGGAGCGGACAATTTCCGCGACATAGGCCCCGGAATTGATGCCGAAAGCCAAAACGGCGACGAAGATTTTATTGTTGGACGTCGCGAAGATGATATAATACATGATCAGCAACTGTACCACGACGGGGGTTCCCCGGATCACGGTAAGGTACACTTTGCTGATGGCATTCAACAGTTTGAGGATCGTGTGGCCGAGACCGGAATCCATGGTTTCAACGGTGTTGTCGTAGGAGGAGCGAATGATGGCGATGACCACGCCGATGCTGATGCCTAAGAGCAACGCGAAAAAAGTGATTTCCAGAGTGATCCCGAGACCGTTCAACAGATATTTCCAACGTCCCTCATTGATGAAGTTCAGAATAAACTGGGCTTTTAAATCGTTGAACCATTCCGTCAAGAGAATACCCCCTTTTGCATGAAATAGGGGCGGTCGCACCGCCCCTTAGAACCATAAGAAAGCTTGTTATACACAGCGTCTTTCTTAACGGTCTATCCTCAGGTTTGCGCCTCGCGCTAAAGTACAGCGAGGGGCAAACCTGTGATGAAGTCAAGATAGTTTGCCGCCGGTTGATTATTTGGCGGGAATGTATTTGTCAATAATGGACTGTACGGTACCGTCGGCGATGAGTTCTTTTAAGGCGGTGTTGACCTGGTCGAGAAGTTCAGTATTGTCTTTGGCGATGCAGATGGCGTAATCTTCATCGGCATAAGAAGTATCGAGGATCCTAAGACCGTCCTTGGCGGCAACGAAAGCTTTGGCGGGTTCGTTGTCGATGATGACGCAGTCGATTTTACCGTTGAGCAAAGCATTGATGGCGTCGGCGCCTTTGCTGTAGCGTTCGACGGTGGCGAGACCTTCATCTTCCAAATCCCAGGTGGCATAAAGGTCGCCGGTGGTGCTGGTCTGCACGCCGATGCTGTAATTGGCGTCTTTCGCGGTGAGATCATCCACACTTGTAATGGCGGAGCCTTCGGGGACGATGACAACCTGTACGCCTTTGGCATAACTGGTGGTGAAGCTAACGCTTTCTTTGCGTTCCTCGGTCACGGTCATACCGGCCATACCGAAATCAGCCTTACCGCTTTGAACCGAGGCGATGATGCTGTCAAATTCCATGTCTTCAATTTTCAATTCCATGCCGAGTTTATCGGCGATGGCCTGGGCGATTTCCGCGTCGATCCCGACAACTTGGTCATTGCCTTCGGCATCGTTTTCGTGATATTCGTAAGGCGGGAATTCGGCATTGGTCGCCATGATAAGGGTATTGTCAGCGCTTTCATCGGTGGCTTCACTGCCGTCACTACTGCCGCAGGCGGCAAAGGTAACCGTCAACGCAAAAATGAACAGGATGCTTAATAATTTTTTCATTGTTTTTCCTCCGCATTCATGATTTTATTTTCCCTGATTTGCTTGCATAAATATAACACATTCGCAGGGCTTTTGCAACACCTTTTCTGTGGTTTCCTGCATTAAGCACGGCGGAGATCCATGTCTACGGCCAATGAAGAAGTCGTAAAAGGGAAAAGGATTTTTTTGTGGAAAATAACAAAATAGAAAGCGAATGCTGCCGCGGCAGGGCTGCTTGCATAAAAAATCTATAAATGTATAATTGTGGCAGAAAAGGGAGAGACAAGATGGACTGGAAGAAAACTTGCTGGAGTGACCAGGATTATCAGTTGCTCTGCGCTGAATTGCGCAGTTTGGCCGATGAACCATACCGGGAATTTCACCAAAAACTGATTACCGACCGCAGCGTTGTGGTGGGGGTGCGCATGCCCCAATTACGGCGTATGGCCAAAGAAATCGCCAAAGGTAACCGGGAGACACTTTTCCCGTTGCTTCGGGAAGAAGTCTATGAAGAAATGATGCTTTACGGTTTGGTGTTAGGATACCAAAAGGGAACTTTTTCTCGGCTTTTGGCGCAGTTAGGCGATTTTATTCCTAAAATTAATAACTGGGCGGTCTGTGACTGCACTGTTGCGGGGCTCACCGCCGTGAAACAGGAGCGGGAGGAGTTCTTCCGCTTTTTGCAGCCTTATCTCGTTGCGGAAAACGAATTTGCCCTGCGCTTTGCCGTGGTATCCCTGATGCACTATTATACCGACGCCCTTTGGCTGGATCGCGTTTTAACGGTCTATCGCCGCGTGGAGCATCCCGGTTATTACGTAAAAATGGCTGTGGCCTGGGGTGTCGCCGAGGCTTACGTCAAAGACCGGGGAAAAACCACGGCTTTGCTGAAAGAACGCTGTCTTGACCGGGAAACCCAAAACAAAGCCGTTCAGAAAATCAGAGATTCGTACCGGGTGACGGCGGCGGACAAGGAAGCTGTGAAAAAATGGCGTATGTAATCGGATAAAAACAGAAGGCGGGAAGCAAACTAAAGAAAAAACGAAAGTGGACTTGATATGAGACAAAAGGCCTTTCTCGCGGCTTTTGCCGTTGTTTTTTCTTTACTCGTCGGCGTTCAGAGTTATTTTTTTCTCGTTCCCGACGCCGGTATTCATTTGCGGGCCGACCGTATCGGCGCTTCTCTTTTAAACCCCTTTACGGAAACGGAAAAAGCCGGGGAAGAAATCGCCGATTTATCCGTCTACCTGACCATGGAAACGGAAGGGGACGCCTCGGCCAACGCGTCGCTGATCATCAACGATACGATTGCTGGTAATTTCAGCAAGGGGATTCTCTGCGTCAAAGCGAAAGAAGGTGATATCCTGAAAATCAGGAGTTCTGACCACATTGTTGTGACGGTCACCGATTATCCGGAAAATCTTAACGAGGCCTCTTTGCCTGCCTCTGTCACTGGGAAAAGAGGCGTGACAGCTTGGGGCACGATCGTTTTTAAATAAAAAACTGTAATAAAAGTAATATTTGTATTGTATCATTGGGTTTTTTCATGTATAATAATGGTGAATAACTATACTTAGGAAAGCAGGTATCACTTTATGTTGCAGAAAGCCATAGCCATTGATGGCCCTTCCGGCGCAGGGAAAAGCACCATAGCAAAGCTTGTCGCCGAGGAATTAGGCTTTCGTTACATTGATACCGGCGCGATGTACCGTGCATGTGCTCTAAAGGCTTTACGTTTATCTTTGGATGTAAATGATGAGGCAGCCATTTCCGCCATGGTGAAGGGGATCGAAATCCGCCTTGGGCAAAAAAATGGACTGCCCCTTATCTTTTTGGACGGAGAGGATGTTACCGCGGCAATTCGCTCTGCCGAGGTCACCAGGGATGTACCCATCGTCTGCCGTTACGCTGAGGTTCGGGAAAAAATGGTTGAAATCCAGCGCGGCCTCGCCGAAAACGGCGGCGGCAGCGTGATGGACGGCCGCGACATCGGCACCAATGTCCTTCCCCGGGCAATGTTAAAGATTTTTCTCACCGCCGATGTTCAGGAAAGGGGAAGGCGCCGTTATGCCGAGTGGAAGGCCAAAGGGATCGCCGCGGAGTGGAGCCAGGAGGAAATCGTCGCCGACCTGATACGCCGGGATCAACTGGATTCCAATCGGGAAATCAACCC
>CALFRX010000302.1 GCA_937919295.1 uncultured Peptococcaceae bacterium
GACCATTCCACGTAAACGCCTTCCGGTTTTCGTTTCACGGCGGTTTCCAATACTTCGCTCGACGGCGTGCCGGGGTAGCCGCAAAAAACGCTGACTCCGGCGGCCAGGGCCCCCATGGCAATGGCCTCGTTACCCATGAGTAGTTCCTTCATGATGATTCTCTCGCTTTTTTCTCAGCCCTTTTTAATGATTCGTAAAATCCAATGAAAAAGGCAGTTTTTCGTTAAAAAGCATAGCATAATTTTCGTGAAAAAGAAAGGGATTTCCCTGAAAAACGGGTAATCCTGCTATGCTTATTTTTTCGGGTTCTCGTTTCTATCCCGGCGTCAACCGGTATTGCGCAAAACCGCCTTTGGGGGACAATCCCAAAGGCGGTTTTATGCGTCTACAGTCCTTTCGGTTATTCCAACGCATTCATCTCTTTTTTAATATAAGGTACGATATCGTCTTTTTTGATTTGCAGGACGTAGGAGAATTCATCGTAGAGGATGCTTTCCGCTTCCTTCATAAAGTGTTCATCGATGATGTGCTGCTTTTTGCCGGCTTTTTGCTGTTCCTCTTTTCTCACATAGAGTGTCTTAATGAGCCGCATGATTTCGCCGCGGTTGCCGCTTTCGATGATCTTTTTGTATGCGTCCTTGCGGTGTTTTTCATCTTCAATCCCGATAACGTCCTGACAAGATATGCCTTTGATCAGTGATTTTACCTCCTCTATGGAGAGGAGGGGGCGCAATTTTTGCGCGGAACCGTGCTTTACGGGAACAAAAAAAGTACTTCTGTCGTCAAAAATCGGTTTTAGGATATAATAGGTTTCTTCTTGTCCGCTAAAGTCTTTCTTGGTGATATCCGCGATTCGGCAAACACCGTGGAGACCGTAAATGACAACGCAATTTATTTGATACATTTTTTCGCCCCTTTTCCCGGAATCGTGGGTTTTCGGCGCTTCCGGTGCGCCTTTCTTTGGTTACCGTTAAAAAAAAACATAGCATAAGCGCTAAGTCCCCTCTTCCATACAACAAACTAAATTACAAATACATTATAACATAAATTCCGGATAAATGTAAGCCATATTTTCAGAAAAGAAAAATAATGAGCAGGTTTTAAAAAAACCTGCTCTTAGCCTATGGCAAAAGTTTGCTGTTTCAGTTCTTTCTGGCACACGCTAACCCTCCACATAGGCCAGATCCATGGGGCTGTATCCATCCGGTGAATGCGGATGAGTCAGGCGGCTTTTGTGTTATTTTTGTCGGTTTCTTGCAGCGCGTTGTTGAGGACTACGCTTACGGTAAGGACGGGAATGTCCTGAGGGTTCGCCGGTTTTGGCGAAGATCATTCCAACCTGAGATAGTGTTTCTTGACGTTTTGTGATAAAATAAATATATTGGGAAAGATGGGGGACAGCATGGAAACGGAATGGAACATGAAGCAAAGCCGGTTTGTGTCGATTATTATTTTTATCATTGCCGTTGACTGGATGGCCTGCGATATCTTTCTGCCTGCCCAGCCGGAAATCAAAGCCTATTTTGATACTTCCGCGTCCACTCTGAATTTAGCTCTTTCCATCTATTTTATCGTTTCCGCGGTCAGCGTCCTCTTCGGCGGCCCCTTGAGCGACCGCTTTGGCCGTAAAAAACTGCTGCTCCTCGGTGTCGGTATCTTTACGCTGTTCGGATACGGCTGTGCCGTGGCGCCGAGCGTGTGGTTTCTTATCGCCTGCCGGGGCGGTGCGGCCTTGGGCGCAGGTTTTATTTCTGCCATCGGCATGGCCATGGTCAGGGATTATTTGGAAGAGGACGTTTTTCGTAAAGCCATGGCGGTGATTCAGTCGGTGATTATTTTAGGCCCTGTGGCTTCGCCGTTTGTCGGCTCTTTTGTATTGCTGTTCGCCGGTTGGCGCTGGGTTATGGCGACTTTGGGCATTTTGGGTACCGTCAGTTTTGCTTTGGCCTGCGCTCTGCCGGAAACCCTGCCGCCAAAACGCCGCGTTTGCGGCGGTCTGCTGCCGGCGATGAAAGGTCTTCTCTACGTTGCCAAAGATAAATATTTTTCTGTGCTGTTGACGACGATTTCCCTGTTTGCTGTACCCTTTTTCGGTTTTGTCGCCGTCTGCGCCTATATCTGCATCACCGATTTCGGTATGTCTTATCTGCAATACAGTCTTTTTTACGCCGGTATTTGTATCGTTTCTTTTTCCGCGCCCTTTGTTTATCTATTCCTGGATCGGAAACTTTCCGGTAAAGCCCAGCTGCATATCTGTTTTGTCCTTTTTGCCCTTTCCACGGCGGGACTGGGACTTTTTGGCAAGCTTAGTCCGCTGCTGCTTTTTTTGGTGACGATCCCGTATACGTATGCCGAAGGGATTTCCCGTCCCCTTGGTATGGTACTCCTGCTCAACCAGCACAAGGATACCACCGGCGCCGCTTCGGCGCTGACTTCCTTCGTGACCTCGATCATTGGTACCGTCGGTACGGTGGTGGCGACGCTTTCCTGGGGCAACTATATTGATGGCTTGTTTTGGATCTTCTTCGGCTGCCTTGTCCTGGCTTTGGTGACTTGGGTGATATTATTGCGGGGGAAGACGTCTTTGCAGTAACGGGAAAGAGGCTGCGTCTTTTAAATTCCCTGTAAATTATAGGGGTTTTCTCCTTTTCCATTGCCTTTTTTAAAACCCCGTGCTATATTGAGGGCAGAAAAGAGTAGCCTTTACCGGAGGTGTTTTTGTGGCTGAGATAAGAGCATTAGAAGAAAAACTGAAACGAGCCGAAGAGCGTATCAAAGAACAGGAACAGATCATCCACGGGCTTAAGCTGCGCAAAGACCAATATGATTCGATCATGGAAAATATGCAGGAACTGGTGGAACGTTCCGGCCCCGATTATTACCTGCGCTATGTGAACAAGTCCCTGGCGAATTTTTACGGCGTCACCCAGGAATCGCTGATCCATACCGATACGATGGAACTCGTACTGGAGGAGGACCGGCAGAAAATTTATGAGTTGATGAAAGGGGTCAACGCTGAAAATCCCTATTATCATTACGAATACCGCGTTCGTATCGGCGAGCGAATCTATTGGATGGAAAGTGTGGGCCGTGGTTTTTACGAAGACGACGGGACGATCATTGAGTATCAGGACGTCAGCCGTGATGTGACCCATTTTAAAAATATGGAGACGGAACTCAAAAATACAGTGGAGGCGCGCACTGCCGAACTGCGTCACACCAACCGGAAACTGCTGCAAGTCAACGATTATTTGCAGAGCATCCTCGCGGGGATTTCCGAAGGGATCCTGGCCATCGATGAACACGGAAACTGTGAGTTTTTGAATTACGGCCCCAACGATCTCTGGAAAGACGCCGCTCAGGAAATTTGCGACTATTTCCGCAATCTATTAAACGGCAAAAGCAGCAATGT
This sequence comes from uncultured Peptococcaceae bacterium, assembly GCA_937919295.1. Taxonomy (GTDB): domain Bacteria; phylum Bacillota; class Dehalobacteriia; order UBA7702; family UBA7702; genus UBA7702. The sequence goes on from CALFRX010000302.1 coordinate 3,413, forward strand.
CCTGAATTGGATGTTTTTGAAAAAACGCGCCTTTACCGATACGGAAATGCGTTTCGTCTCTGAGGGCAAAGATCACTCCTTCGTTGTCTCAGGAATGCCTCTTGAGGCGGAACACGACACCATGACAAAGGGCATTCTCGTTTTGAAGCCCATGACCCAGGTGCATCAGATGGTGACCAGAATGAGCGGAAACCAGGCCCGGTTCCACTTTAAGGACATCGTCACCATCAGCCCCTCTCTGCAAGAGACGATCTTTTTGGCCAAACAGGCTGCGACCAGCGATTGTAACGTGATGATCGAAGGGGAAAGCGGCACGGGAAAAGAGCTCTTTGCCCAGTCGATCCATAATGGCAGTTCCCGGCGAAACGGTCCCTTTGTGGCGGTGAATTGTGGCGCCATTCCCAGGGAATTGGTGGCCAGCGAGTTATTCGGCTATGCGGAGGGATCCTTTACCGGCGCGAAAAAAGGCGGTAAACCGGGGAAATTTGAGTTGGCCAAAGGCGGTACCTTGTTTCTTGACGAAATCGGTGATATGCCTCTTGATCAGCAGATCGCGCTTTTACGCGTGATTCAGGAACGCTCTGTGACCCGGGTCGGCGGCGAGCGGGAGATCTCCGTGGACGTCCGCATCATCAGCGCTTCCAACCGCAACCTACGGGCGGAAGCGAGAGAAAATAATTTCCGGGAAGACCTTTTTTATCGGCTCAATGTCATCGGTTTGCACGTGCCGCCGCTGCGGGACAGAAAAGAAGATATTCTGCCCCTCTTTTGCTCCTTTTGGGCAAAGGTTACCCATTGCAAAGCAGAGGATTTCCTAAAATTACTGCAACCCGATGTGATTGACGCGCTTTCCCGTTACGACTGGCCGGGGAACGTCAGAGAACTGGAAAATGTGGCCGACCGTATGATGTACCTTTCCGGCGGCAAGGAAATTACCGTCCAGTATCTGCCTCACCATATTTTAAAGGCGGTTTTTAGCAAGAGCGTAAAAGAAAATCCTCCCGTAAGCCAAACCACGGTAGCCGCTTCCATTCAGGACGTGCGGGCCAAACGCAAAGAAGTGTCGCTTTCCCTGGAACAGCAACGGCTTTTCTCCGCACTGGAGCAGGCCGGCGGCAATATCAGCGCCGCCGCCCGGGCTTTGGGTATTTCCCGGGCAACGTTTTACCGAAAACTTCGCTTAACGCGAAAAGAAGGTCCATGAGTGTCACCGTAATGTATCAGAAATGTATATAAAATGTATCATGTTTGTCGCATAATTTCACTGAATTGTCCCGCGGACGCGTTATATTTTGCCGCGGAAAGCCAGGTTTTAAAAAATTCATACGCTGTTATGGTCGGCCTTCCTTGGAAATAAGGGGAGGCCGGTTATTTTTTGGCATATAACTTGCATTTAAATAAAGCATCAATGTAAAGGAGGCGTTATATCTTGTTTTCAAAATTGACTATGTTAAGCCCCGAGGAGCAGAAAAAAATCCATGAGACTACATTAGAGCTGTTGGCCACCGTTGGTGTGGTCATCGGCAGCGATGAGGTTCGCACCATGCTGCAAAAGGAAGGCGCGAAAGTCGTCGGTGAAAATGTTCGTTTTCCCGCGGAAATGGTAACCGAAATGTTGAAACAATCGGTTCATAGCTTTCCCCTGGGCGCTTACAACGAAAAAGACCGCCTGACCGTTCCTTCGAAAACCCATCCCTTCACGACCACGGCGGGATACGTGCCATACGTTTACGATGAAGAGTTAGGAAAAGACCGTTATGCCACAGAAGAGGATCTGAGAAGACTCTGCATTCTGGCGGACGCTATGGCTGAAATGGATTGTTTTTGGCCGCTGATGCTGCCCGGCGAATATACCGGGGAATTGCAGGAATTCAAAGCCACGGAAATTGCCCTGCGCAATATCGGCAAGAATATCCAGTGTTCTTCCGCTTCCAGGGAATTGGCCCGTTACCAAATTGAAATGGGCCGCGCCGTTGCCGGCGGCAGCGACGCTTTCCGCAAAAACCCGGTGCTGTCCCTGCTTTCCTCGCCGACCACCCCGCTGGCCGTTGAACACGGGATCGCCGAAGCTATTGTGGAGTCGGCCCGTGCCGGTGTGCCCATTCTACCGATGTCGTTACCGCAGGTGTCCACAACGTCCCCGGCGACGATTGCCGCCGAT
>CALFRX010000303.1 GCA_937919295.1 uncultured Peptococcaceae bacterium
GCCAAAAAGAAACCAAACCAGAAACAGCCCTAAAAATAAAACAATGACAAAACCGCAAGATCACATCAACTTGCGGTTTTTATTTTCGTTCATTATTTTATTGACACAAAAGGTTTCACGTGTTAGATTCAAAGTAGGGTCTCATCTGTGAGACTCCCCGGAAAGGAGGCTCCCCATGAAAGAGATCAAAATACTTGACAAGACACACGGCTTTTTCACTCCCCTGGCCTTCGGCGAAATCGGCGTCAAGGATCGGGTCAAAAAGGTACTGCGCTATAAGAAACCCGCCGTTTGGGTCAGCATTGCCGCCCTTCTCGCCGTCGCTGCGGGTACTCTTTTCCTCGTTACCGGCAAGGAGACGGAAAATATCGCCGAAACAGCGTATACTACTTCCTACGACAGCGTAAGCGTTACCGACCTCTCGGATATGATGGGCTTCAAGACCACGGATCATTTTCAAAGCGACGCTCCTCAGGCCGTGGCCTACATCGATACGGCAATCAAAACGGGCACCGCAACAGAAACGGCAAAAACCCCCGATTTGGAAAGCAACACCTTTCAGTCTTACGCCATCACCCTGACAGGCGGCAACGGCGAAGCCAACTGCACCCTTTATTACGACGACCTTTACGATGAGGCTTTCATTGAGAAAGACGGCGGCCTTTTTGAAACAGGAGAAGACTTTGGCCGCTATGTCGATTCCCTTTTCGAAAATACCGGCATGGATTTTAATCTTAACAAAGACGACACAGCGCTGTTTGAAGAATACGGCTGGACTCTGGATTACCAAATCAGCGAGACGAAAATACGAATGGGTAACATCAAGTCTTTATCGGCTTTTGACGCCAACACCTATTATTTTGCCTTTCACAACGTCCTTTCTAAAGACATCGGCCTCGATATGAGCGCATATAGCGGTAAAAACGTGACCGCCACCATCTACCGGATTCATGAAAGCATGCCGGCGGAATTCAGTCCGATCAGAAGCTGCCGGGGCATTGTCGTGAAAAGCGGCGGCAAAACCGTGGGCGCTTTCATCAGTGCCGGGCGTCATGATACTTTTTCTGCTTGCAGCCTAAAGAGTAATAGCTTTGAAAGCGTGATGGGAGAAACCGTTGATACCTGGCTCTCCAACAGCATACAGGCTGACGCAACGGAAAAGGAAATGTCACAGCTTTCGCCGGAAGAGGTCATCAAGAGGTATATGAAGGCCCTTGACGCTCAAGATCTTCAGGCAGCGGAAGCCTGCATTAGCAAAAAAACCCTGCTCAAACAATTATCCGCCAACCTATTAAACCAGGATCTCTTTCAGCAGGTGATCTTCCTGCCTTTGATTGACGCCGATCCCAACGCCAAATCAACCTTTGAAAACCTGAAATCCGCTAAGTTGATTGAGATAGGTCCTTCCTACGACAGCGATGTTTTCGCCGTCACGGTGGATATGGAATCCCGGGAGACCATCACCGTGGAAAGCGGAGTCCAGACCTGGAACTGCACCATGGTCTATGAATCCCCCGAAACAGGATGGAAAATCGTGGGATTCGGCCAAGGATAACGAGTTTAATTCAGTGTAAAATGAAAACCACCCGTTTGTGACCAGCCCCCCAAATATTTGATAAGTGTCTAACATTTGGTGTGCAGTTCATTTGACGGGTGGTTTTTGTTGTGATCGCCTGCTTTAACATAACCCGGCTTCGTAGAACTCCGGATCAAAATCACCGCTGCGCTCAAGACAGTCCCGCTTCAGACAGAGTCGGCAATCGTGATCAGCCTGCTCCGCCTTAAAACGAAACCCGGATATACTCTTCACCGGATACATGATGCCGCTTTCCGTAAGCTCAATTCCCGTTTTCGCCACATCGTCACCGAGGAGCGCAAATAGTTCGTGCTGCGCGGCAAGGGGCCAATCCTCAAAAGAACCCGGAGAAACACAGGCAGTTTGACCGCCCAAGGCATTATCCAGCTGTTCGGTCATATAAATCGCCGCTTTCCGCAAGTAAATATTCATGATACCGTCAAGGGCAAGCTCCTTGATGATATCACCCTGGGCTTCGCTGAAATCGGCAATTTCCTTGCCGCAGGTGCAAAGATAAGCATAGACCTGATCGATGTTTTTTAGTTTTTCCGATAGGGTTTTACTGGTGAAAACTTTGCCGCCGATGGTTACGCTAACCCCGGTTTTTTCCTCAACGGCATATACCCGGTAAGTGGCTTTGGGGTTGACAATATCCTTGGAAGCCTCAATCATTTCATCAATATACTTACCGTACATATGATCAACGGGCATACCCATTCTTTTTAAGACTTCCTCTTTTGTCACAACACAGGAAATATGATCCCAAAATGCATGATTCATATGATCACCTCTTCTTTTCGTATCTCTCATTATATCATAGCGATTTTAACGTCATTTTGTCAAGCTGATTCCCGCATGAATGACAAAATTCGAAAGCCAATGAATAGATATGGCCCCCTGCCGAAACCATCCTTAAAAGAGAAATAGAGGAGAAAGACCAAACACATTATGACACCGATATTTCAGCAGCCTAAGTAAACTGGCCTTTCATCTAAAATGCAGAAATGCAATTCACATAAAATTTCACTTTTCTAAGAAAAAACGACGCAATACAAGCGCAAGTCTTGTGCGCCTGTCACCATGCTCTGTGCTGGTGGTGAAATAGAGGTAATCCCCTATTTGTAAGTCAAATCGATATGGTAAAAGGAGCAATTGCCTTTCCTACAAAGCCAAAAAGAAACCTCTGTGCCATCAAAACACAGAGGTGAAAGGATAAATTAACAGGTTAACAGGATTAACAGGATTTTAAAAAAAGGCTTCATGGGGTATAAACCATAAAAGGATTAGTCCATCTGATTGCTGTTTAGGCTTTCAAATTGATATCCGCGCCTTTAAGGTACATGAGGTAGTAAACCATACCCATGAAAATACCGCCGCCGACAATGTTGCCGAGGGTAACGGGGATCAGGTTGCCTAC
>CALFRX010000304.1 GCA_937919295.1 uncultured Peptococcaceae bacterium
GGCGGTGACGGCGCGTTCCTCGGCGGAAATTCCCGTGGTGGTACTGATATGATCGATGGATTCCGTAAATGCCGTCTCATGATTATCGGTATTATGGAGCACCATTGGCCGTAAACCGAGGTGGTTGATGTACGCGCTGCTCATGGGCATACAGATCAGTCCTTTGGCCTTGGACGCCATCATGTTGACATTCTCCGTGGTAGCAAATTCCGCGGCGCAGATCATGTCCCCTTCGTTCTCCCGGTCGGGATCATCGGTCACCAGGATGATCTTGCCCTCTCTTAAATCCGCCAATGCTTTTTCGATGGATTGAAAACTCATAGTACCTCCTTATATCGTTCTAAAAGAAGCCTTTTGCCGCTAAGAAATCCATGGTAATTTCAGCTGATTTCTCTTCGGCGCGGTTTGCTTCCATATATTTCTTTACATATTTGCCGATCACGTCGGTTTCAACATTGACGAGATCGCCGTTATTTTTCCCTTTAAAATTCGTTACATCCCTGGTGTGGGGAATCTGGGAAACGGAAAAATCCTTTTCCGTGCTGTCGACAACGGTCAGGCTGATGCCGTCCAAGGCAACGGAACCCTTTTTGACGATGCCGTCAAGGATCTCCTGGTTCGCCCCAATGGTGTAAATCACGGCGATATCGTTTTCCACTGATTTTATGATGGTGCCAACGCCGTCGATGTGTCCGCTGACCATATGGCCGCCGAAGCGGCCTGTTGCCGCCATGGCCCGTTCCAGGTTGACCAAAGAGCCGTTACTTAACTGTTTCAGCGCTGTCTTGGTTAGGGTTTCCGCCATAACGTCGGCGGTAAAGGTTGTCCCCGTTGTCGCCACCACGGTCAGACAGATGCCGTTCACCGCGATGCTGTCGCCGATCTTAGTGTCTTTTAGTACTTTTTTACAGGAAACGGTCAACAGCGCGCTGGCGGCAGAAAAGCGAATCTGCTGTATGACGCCGGTTTCTTCGATTATTCCGGTAAACATGGTATCACCCCACTACGATTTCTGTATTCGATCAAGATATCTTCGCCCACGGAGACGGTCTCTTTTTCCGCGTTCAAAGCGATGGCGGTTTCCATGCTATGGGCAAAAACGTTGATGCCGTCTTTGCCTAAGAACTTCGGCGCCACAAAACAATGCCAAATATCCCACATATCCGCAGTGAAAAACCGGGTGAAAGTCTCCGCGCCGCCTTCCACAAGAACAGCGCAAATGTTGCGGCGTAAAAGATCTTTCGGTAATTCTTTCAGGTCAATATTACCGTTTTCATCGGGAAGCACACAGATATTGCCGCCTTTGGCCTCGATCTTCTTTTTCATCACCGAGGCAACCGGTTCCGCGGTGTAGATCAGAATCGGCCCGTCCTCCCTGTTTAAAATCTTTGCGTTCACCGCCATGCGCATATGAGGATCTAAAACGATTCGGGTGGGACGGTCAACGGGATGTTTAAGGTTGTAACGGATATTCAGAATCGGGTCATCCTTTATAATCGTGTTGACGCCCACGAGAACCGCGCCATAGCGGTTCCTGAGTGAATGACCGTATGCTTTTGCGGTTTCGGCGGTGATATTTAAGGGTTTTCCGTCTTTCGGCCCGATTTTTCCATCGATGGAAAGGGCGGATTT
>CALFRX010000305.1 GCA_937919295.1 uncultured Peptococcaceae bacterium
GCCTAAATGACCCGGTACCCGTCGAAAAGGCCTTTGCCGATGGCTGCGATAGGGTGCTCCTGATCCTAACCAGACCGAAAGACTTCATTCGATCTCCCAAAAAAGACGAAAGGAAAGCCAAACTGCTGCGCCGTAAATATCCCCAGGCCGCGGAAAATCTGCGGCAAAGGGCCGAACGCTATAACCGCGGCGTCGCCTTGGCAAAGACATATGAAAAAGCGGGCAAAGCCTTGATCCTCGCTCCCGACGATATCGCCGGCCTGGATACACTGACCAAAGACAAAGCTGTTTTAGAGCAGTTATACGACAAAGGTTACCGTGACGCCGTTAAAATTCCGGACTTTTTAGAACTGAAATAATATTCCTGCTTTGGTGGTCATTGAAACAAATCTGTTGTTTCAAAGTAACAATTATGATAAAATGTTTCTATAAGAAAGGGGGTATGTACATCATGATCATAGGACTTGTTATTTTAGGTCTCATCGTTATTGTTGGTTTGTGGCTCGTGGTCACTTACAACAAGCTCGTTTCCATGAGAAACGATACGGAAGAAGCCTTCGCCACCATCGACGTTTTTCTTAAAAAGAGGTTCGACCTCATTCCCAACCTGGTAGAAACAGTGAAGGGCTACGCCTCCCATGAGCGCACCACACTGGAAAACGTAACCAATGCCCGGGGCTTGGGTCTCAATGCGCAAACCACCGAAGATAAAATCAACGCCGACCAAATGCTGACCGGCGCCTTGAAATCCCTCTTCGCCGTGGCGGAAGCGTATCCCGATCTGAAAGCCAACACCAACTTCCTTGATCTACAAAAGCAATTGCAAAAAGTCGAAGAAGACATCGCCGGCTCCAGAAGGTACTACAACGCGGTGATCAAGGTTTACAACATCAAGACTGAAGTTTTCCCCTCTTCCATCGTGGCTTCTCTGTTTCACTTTGACAGAAAGCCCCTTTACGCTATTGATGAGGAGCAAAAAGAAAATGTTAAAGTTCAGTTTTAAAAGAATTGCCTTTCCCCTGACGATTTTTTTGGCAGTATTCCTGTGTTCCCTGCCGGTGACCGCCGCCAATGCCGAATACTATGTCAACGATTATACGATTGAAGATTACGATGTTAAAGTAGACGTCGGTGAAGATCATATTCTCTCCGTTACCGAAACCATCGTAACGGATTTTGCCACCCATAAACACGGCATTTACCGCAGCATTCCCACCAGCGCCACGGTCTACTGGGATATCGACGGGGAGATGGTAGCCCATGACTACCGCATGAAAATCCGCGATATTTCCGTTAGCGATGCTGCAAGCGGTAAAGATATCAACTATGAAAGCAGCAGCGGCAACGGGGTTTTAGAACTCAAAATCGGCAGTGAGGATGAGACCTTCATCGGCGAAAAGATCTACGTGATCCAATACAGCATCATGCTGGGGGACGACGGACGCAGTGAATTTGATGAAGGTCTCATC
>CALFRX010000306.1 GCA_937919295.1 uncultured Peptococcaceae bacterium
ATGCCTTAAAAGGTATCAAAGTGGAAGGGGTGTTGACACTGAAAAAAGCAACGGTTGTCGCAGGCTGTGCCGCCGGGGAGATTCTCTTTACCGACTACGGCCTGTCCGGACCGCCGGTGTTGCACCTTTCCCGTCTGCTCTGCTATGAAAATCCAACGAATTTCAGCCTGGAAATCGATTTTCTGCCCAGCTTTGGCCAAGAGGAATTGCTCTCTTTGCTCAAAGAGCGCCGGGAGGTTTTGGCAGCGCAATCCCTGGAATACTACTTGACAGGACTTGTTCAGAAAAAAGTGGGACAGTTGCTCATCAAAGAAGCCTTGCGCTGTAAGGTAAGTCGCAGCGTGGAGAGCTTAAAAGATAATGAGCTGAAGAAGATCGGCTGCTTTTTAAAAGGATTCCCCCTAACGATAACAGGTACCTTAGGCTGGAAGCAGGCGCAGGTCACCGCCGGCGGCATCGATGTGGCCCATTTTTGCGCCGAGACGATGGAGAGCAAACTCCTGTCCGGGCTTTACGCTGCCGGGGAAGTACTCGACATTGACGGCGATTGCGGCGGCTATAACCTGCAATGGGCAATCTCCTCCGGGCGTTTGGCCGGAGAAAGCATTGCCGCCGCTTTGACGGAGGCGTGATATGATTCGTGTGGAACATTTAAAACTTCCCGTTTTTTACGACGCTGAAGCCGTAAAAGCCGCGGTTGCCAAAAAAATACAGATCAGAAAAACCGATATTAGGGAAATCGTCATTCTCAAGGAAGCGTTGGACGCCAGGAAAAAACCGCACCTTCACCGCGTCGTCACCGCCGGGGTGACCCTTTTCAGCGACGAAGAAGCCGTGCTTGCCAAAAACAGGGACAGGTGCGTAAAGGAGGTTCCCCTTGGCTATACGCCCCCTGCTGTTAACTACAGTGGAGCTCATCCCCCCCTCGTCGTGGGGGCGGGTCCCGCCGGGCTTTTCGCCGCTCTGACTTTGGCCAAAACGGGGCTAAAACCTGTGATCATTGAGGCCGGCAGACAAAGCGCGGCACGCAAAGGGGATATCTTTTCCTTTTGTGACAACGGCGTCTTCCTGCCCCAGAGTAATATTCAGTTTGGCGAAGGCGGCGCCGGTATGTTTTCCGATGGCAAGCTGACCACGGGGACGAAAGACCCCCGCCACAGAGAGATCATTCAGACGTTGATCGACTGCGGCGCGCCCCGGGAAATCGCTTATTTGGCCAAGCCCCACATTGGTTCCGATTATCTGCCCCTTGTTGTCACGGCCTTGCGGGAAAAAATCGAAGCATTGGGCGGCTGTTTTCTTTTTGAAACGAAGCTGGTCGGCATTGTTACGCAAAAAGGGCGGCTCAAAGCCGCCATCATAGAGGACAGAACCGGGCAAAGAGAGCTCGCTGGAGATCATCTGCTCCTCGCCTGCGGTCATAGCGCTAGAGATACTGTTTATATGCTGCGGGAAAGCGGCGTGGCCATGGTAAGGAAACCTTTTTCCCTC
>CALFRX010000307.1 GCA_937919295.1 uncultured Peptococcaceae bacterium
ATATCTTAGTGGAACTATGGGGGCCCGGCGCCGAAGGAAACAACCATATCCTTCGGGTCAACATGGCAAATATCCGCCGAAAAATCGAAGAGTCACCTACGGAACCCCGTTATATATTCACCGAAATCGGTGTGGGTTATCGCATGGCGGATCATCATGATATGCTTCCGAAACCCGATGATGATGCCGATTAAGCAGCCATACAGACCATAAGATACCGTAACGGCCCCGTTATACCCAAAAGTGCCTGCTGCCAATATGAACCGCATTGGGAAAAAAGACATTGTAAAAGAGCCTCCCGGCGTAGCATCATAAAGCAACGCAGGGAGGCAATTTTTATCCAAGAATTACTGATATTCATATGACAGCCTATTTTTAATATTAAATAGACAAAACATCGAAAACAGAGGCATTTTCTAAAAAAAATGAAGTGTTATGAAAAGCCTGCCATTTTACTACACTGGTTTTTTTGAATATATATTGTTCATATTTCTAATTTGTAGGCAAAAATTACCGATATTATACAGTAGTTATCGGTTTATTATCATATTTATAAGAAAATAATTGTAAAAGTTATAAAAAATGTTATAATTTATACTGTTTTGAAGTATCAACAGCGAAATGATACTTAGATGTAAAAAAAGTGCGGTGCGGAAAAAGCGTCTATGCTATGGAAAAAGATCCACGTATAGCAGAGAATACGGCGCACAGAGACATCAAGAGTCAAGAAGCAACGGCATAAATAGGCGTTTGCCAAAACCGGACAACCCTAAGTTGCCGCCGCATGAGCAGATAAGCCAAGTCATTTTCACTGCGTCGTTCTTTTATAACGGCAGAGGAAGCCGGTTACGGCGGTGAAGTAACCAGAACTTTGAGGTATTTATCTGTGTTTTCGGCCAAATTAATTCCACGTTATTAGAACAAGGGGGAAATATGGAACTTACTACACTTTTAGGCATCATCGTGGGTATTGCAGCCGTAGTCGGGGCTATGATTTTCAAGGGTATTAGTTTTACCGTTTTATTAAATCCCGCTGCTTTCTGCGTTATCATCGTTGGTACGGTTGCTACGATTTTAAATTCATATCCAGGTAAAAACCTGAAAGGCATAGGCTCACTGTTTAAAATCCTCGTTACGAAACAGAAAGGTATTGATGAAGTTGAAATTTATAAGTTGATGGTCGAGTTATCCATCACTGCCAGAAGAGAAGGACTTTTGGCGTTGGAAAAAAAAGTGGAGGATATCAATGACCCTTTCATTATAAAAGGCATCAACATGATTACCCTGGGACTTGCAGGAGATGTGATCGAGGAGATTTTAGAAACTGAAATTGACGCAATGGAAAAACGCCATGAAATCAATGCGAGTATTTTTTCTTCAGCAGGAACGTATGCTCCCACTTTAGGTGTTTTAGGCGCCGTATTCGGCTTGATCGCCGCGATGGCCCACATTGACGATACCGATTTGATGGCGGAAGCGATTGCCGCGGCGTTTATCGCGACGGTTTTGGGTATCTTTACCGGTTACGTATTATGGCACCCCTTCGCTAAAAAACTGAAAGTGAAAAGTCAGGAAGAGGTTATCCTCAAAAATATGGCCATGATCGGTTTGCTTTCCATTCAAAAAGGCGATTCTCCTGCCATTATAAAAGAAAGGTTACTGGCTGTTTTGCCGCCGCAAAAACAGAAAAAAATCATTGAGGAAATAGAAGCGGAATAAGGAGGCGGTAAAATGTTCAAAAGGAACAATCATAAACAGCAAGAAGAAGAAAACACAGAATCCTGGTTACTCCCCTATTCCGATCTGATGACTTTATTATTGGCGGTATTCATCGTCCTCTTTGCTGTTAGCAAGGTAGACGTGGAAAAAGCGGCGCAATTGTCTGAAAAGTTCCGCGATGAGATGCTGAATGAAAGCGCTGCTCAGGGCAGCCAGGCAGAAAAAACAAACGCAGGGGAAATCACAGAAGAAGATCTAAGGGAATATCTGGAAGAGGAAGAACTGGAAGAATTACAAAAAATCAAAGAAGAAATTGATAAAGAACTGGAAGAACAAGGTTTGGGTACTTCCGTAACAACAACCATTGAGGAACGGGGATTGGTGGTTAGCTTCAACAACGCGGTTTTATTTGAGTCGGGAAGCGCGGCGGTAAAAAACCAAAACATTGGCGCTTTGCTGACCGTAGCGAAAACCATCACGACGTTAGACAGTTTTATTCGCGTGGAAGGCCATACGGACAATGTTCCGATACATTCCGGTGTTTCCCCTTCCAATTGGGAATTATCTTCGGCAAGAGCCGCCACTGT
>CALFRX010000308.1 GCA_937919295.1 uncultured Peptococcaceae bacterium
GGGCAGGGGAAGTCATGTGCAGCCCCGGTTTTGACGGTGAATACGGTACCGTCCAACTATTTGACCAGGCGGAAATCAACAGCAGCAAGGAAAAAGGCCGATATTAACCGACAGCGGGGCAGGGAAAAGCAGATGATACTTTTTGCAAATAGGGCAGCAAGCGTTGTCGAAAACAGTGCCAAAACCATAGAAAGGAAGGGATCGTCATGTCGCTTAAAGCAGCTTTCGCCGTACCGCACCCGCCGGTGATTTTGCCGGAGATCGGTCACGGCAGAGAAAAAGAAATTTCAGCCACCATTATCGCTTATCGCAAAGCAATGCAAAAGGCCGCGCAATTAAAACCGGAAACCGTTGTGATCGTCAGTCCCCATTCCGTGATGTATCAGGATTATTTTCATATCTCACCGGGAGATGAGGCAAAAGGCAATTTTGGCCGTTTCGGTGCGGCGCAAGTGCGCATCGAAGCGGTATACGACAGGGAATTCGTCGACGTCTTGAAAAAAAACTGCGGTGAAAAGAGCCTTCCTTGCGGAACCTTAGGCGAAAAAGACGCCGCCCTTGATCACGGCACCATGATTCCCCTGTGCTTTTTTAATGAATTTGCCGCCGATAGCTATCGGTTGGTGCGCATTGGTTTAGCGGGGCTTGGCCCGTTGGATCACTACAACCTGGGGCGACTGATCGCAAAAACCGCGGCGGACCTGCACCGTTCCACCGTTCTGATCGCCAGCGGCGACCTTTCCCATAAACTGACCGCGGACGGGCCCTACGGTTTTGCCGCTGAGGGGCCAAAGTTCGATGCCCTGACCATGGACGCGCTAAACAAAGGCGATTTTCTTACTTTGTTACAGATGGATCCCGGGCTTAGTGAAGGCGCCGCCGAATGCGGACTGCGCTCTTTCTGGATCATGGCCGGCGCCCTTGACCGTAAAGCGGTGCAAAGTGAGGTCCTTTCCTACGAAGGCCCCTTCGGCGTCGGCTACGGCGTCGCCTCCTTTATCGTTGGCGGTGATGATGACAACCGTGATTTCGCCGAGCAATTAAAGCGCGGCGCAAAGCAGAATAGAGACGGCGAAGATCCTTTGGTGGCTCTGGCCAGACTGAGCCTGGAAACTTACGTGAAAACAGGTCGCTATGTTTCATTACCTCAAGGGCTGCCAAAAGAAGTGACGGCAAGGAAAGCCGGTGCTTTTGTTTCATTGAAAAAGTACGGACAGTTACGGGGATGCATCGGCACGATCGCCCCCACCCGCGACAGTCTTGCCGAAGAGATTCTTCGCAATGCCGTTTCCGCCGGTACCGGCGACCCGCGTTTCGCCCCCGTCAAAGAAGATGAGCTTAACGCTCTCGTCTATAGTGTCGATGTGTTGGGGGAAGCGGAAGCGATTGCCGGTAAAGAAGAGCTCGATCCGAAAAAATACGGCGTTATTGTGGAACAGGGACGTCGCCGCGGCTTATTGCTGCCTGACCTCGCCGGTGTGGACAGTGTTGATCAGCAAATTGAGATTGCCTGCCAAAAAGCCGGTATCGGTTCAGATAGTTCAGATGAGCCGGTAAAACTTTACCGCTTTCAGGTGGTGAGGCATCCATGA
>CALFRX010000309.1 GCA_937919295.1 uncultured Peptococcaceae bacterium
GTTATTAATAGATAGGCAAAAAAGGCTGGGTAACCCAGACGAATTCGATTACGGCGACCGCCAATTTTTAAATCTCGGCCACACCTTGGGTCACGCCATCGAAAAGCACAGCAATTATGAAATCACCCACGGCCACGCCGTGGCCTGCGGCATGGTGGCCATCGCCGAAGCGGCGACCAAAAACGGCCTGGCGGAATTTGACTGCAAGGATCGCATCGCCGAAGTCCTCGCCCTTTACGGCCTGCCGACGAAATCCCCGTATCCCTTGGGAGAATTGCTGCCTTACGTGGAAAACGACAAGAAGCGCAACGGCGAGACGATCCGCCTGGTCATTCCGGAAACCGTGGGCAAATGCCGTCTGCTCTCCCTGCCGGTCACAAAACTGAAATCATTTTTTCAATGATAGGACTGGGATTAGGATATAAGAGGAATCATTATGGATATCAAAATTAAGCCGCAAATGCTTCGCGGCGAAGTCAAAGCCATCGCCGCCAAAGCCGATGGACACCGCATCCTTATTGCCTCCGCCCTTGCCGATGGCCCCACCAAAATCAACATCGGCACCTGGTCGGAAGATTTGGATGCCACCTTTAACGTGCTGACCCGTATGGGCATGGGCAGCCGTTGGCATAAAGATCACGTTTTAACGGTGTGGCCCATCGAAGAGATGCCCTGCACAAGGACGTTGGACTGCGGCAATTCCGGTTCTACCCTGCGTTTTCTATTCCCTTTGGCCGCGGCTTTGGGCTGCAACGGCTATACCTATACCGGTTCCCAACGGCTGGGGGAACGCCCCATGCAGCCGTTGATCGATGTTATGCGCAGCCACGGCGTGCTGATCCGCGGCGAGCGGCTGCCTCTGGTCGTAACGGGCCAGCTCCACGGCGGTGTCTACCGTCTCCCCGGTGATGTCAGCTCCCAGTACATTTCCGGGCTGCTCTTCGCTTTGCCTCTGCTGATTGCCGACAGCCGCCTGATCCTGACGTCGGCGCCGGAATCAGACGCTTACATCGATATGACCGTGGCTACCCTCGCCAAATTCGGCGTAAAAATCCAACGTGACGGTTGCTGTTTCACGATCAAAGGCCGTCAAAAATATGTTTCTCCCGGCGAGCTCAATGTGGAAAAGGACTGGTCCAACGCTGCTTTCTGGCTGGCTGCCGGGGCTCTCGGCAAAGAGATCAGCGTTAGCGGCCTTAATGGCGATTCCCTCCAAAGTGACCGTGCCATTGTCCCCCTGATCAAAAAAATGTGGGGAGAAACAGCCGAAGAGCCTTTAGACGCCGTGACCATCCGTAAAAAAGAGCTGACCGCCATCGATATCGATGCTTCCCAAATTCCCGATCTCGTACCCATTCTCGCCGTTTTGGCCTGCGCCGCCCAGGGTACCACCGTAATCTACAACGCCAAACGGCTGCGTTTGAAAGAATCCGACCGCTTAAAAGCGATGACCGATAATCTCAGCAGCCTCGGCGCTGAGATCAAAGAGACCGCCGATGGCCTTACAATCCGCGGCGGGAAACCCTTAAACGGCGGCGTGGTCCAGGGCTACAACGACCACCGCATTGTCATGGCCTGCACCGTGGCCTCACTGTTGGCCAAAGGCGACGTCACCATCGTTGGCGCCGAAGCCGTCAACAAGAGTTATCCCGGCTTTTTCGCGGATTTTAAAGCATTGGGAGGTAAGATCGATGTCCTCTGATTTCGGTAAAAATATTCGTTATACGGTTTTCGGCCAATCTCACTCCGAAGCCATCGGTATCGTTATTGACGGGCTGCCCCCTGGGGAAACCGTGGATCCTTATGAAATCCGCCGCTTCATGAGCCGCCGGGCTCCGGCAGGAAAGGACTACGCGACCAAACGCCGGGAAGACGACGATTTTCAGATCCTCTCCGGTGTACTCAACGATAAGACCTGCGGCGCGCCGCTTTGCGCCGTGATCCTGAACAAAGATATCCAATCAAAATCCTACGAAGACATCAAAGACCTGCTGCGTCCCGGCCACGCCGATTATACCGCCCACCTCAAATATAAGGGATTTGCGGATTACCGCGGCGGCGGCCACTTTTCCGGCCGTCTCACCGCCCCTCTCTGCTTTGCCGGAGGCCTGGTCAAGGGGATTTTAGAGAAGCGGGGCATCGTGATTGGGGCGCACATTTTAAGCCTCGGCAAGGTGCAGGAAAAACCCTTTGATCCAGTTCAGGTCAGCGCCGACGACCTCAAAGACCCCGGCCGCTATCCCTTTCCCACCAGCAGCATCGGGGTGGGCGATACGATGCAGGCGCAGATCGGGCTCATCGCCAAAAAGCTAAATTCCCTCGGCGGCGTCATCGAAGCCGGCGTTGTAGGTCTTCCCCCGGGCCTCGGTGAACCCATGTTCGACGGCGTGGAAAACCTTTTGGCCAAACATCTCTTCGGCATTCCCGCGGTAAAAGGCGTGGAATTCGGCGACGGTTTTGGCGCTGCCTCCCTTCGGGGCAGCGAACACAACGACGCCTTTTGCCTCAAAGACGGGATGATTCAAACAAAGACGAACCATGCCGGCGGCATCTTAGGCGGCATCACCACAGGTATGCCCCTGATTTTAAGAGTCGCCGTAAAGCCAACGCCCTCCATCGGCACAGACCAGGAAACAGTCGATCTTTCCACTTCCGCGGAAACAACCGTTACCGTGGCGGGCCGTCACGATCCCTGTATCGTACCGCGGGCCGTGCCGGTGGTGGAAAGCGTAATTGCCATGACGCTCCTGGATTTGTTGCTGGACGCGAAAGGATGATTTTTTTGGAACTTGACGAAATCCGCAAGAAAATTGATGGGATCGACGATAAGCTCATAGAACTGCTGCGACAACGTCTTGATGCCGTAACGGAAATCACCGCCTACAAAGAAAAACACGGCCTGCCCGTGGACGACAGCCAAAGAGAAGCGGCGATTTGCCGCCGGGCCACAGAGCGTCTCGGCGCGTCCTATGCCCCTTACGGCGAGGATTTTCTTGACGGTCTTTTCGCCATCAGCCGCGCTTATCAGCAACAGTGCCGCGAAAGGACTAAGAGAAAACGCGAAGCGGGGCAGGAAAAAGAGGAATCGTCATGAAGTACGGTCTGATCGGGAAAACATTAAAACATAGCATTTCTCCGGAAATCCACCGACTTTTCGGCACCGCGGACTATTTTTTAAAAGAGCTGACCGTAGACGAAGTGGCCATTTATTTGGACCACGGCGATTTTTCGGGACTGAACGTCACCATTCCCTATAAAAAAACCGTCATCCCCTTTTGTACCGGGCTTTCCCAAAACGCGCTACGCTGTAACAGCGTCAATACGCTGATCCGCGGGGAGGATGGCACGCTCTTTGGCGATAACACCGATTACGACGGTTTTTTGTACATGGCCCATCAGGCTGGAATCTCCTTTTTTGGGCAAAAAGTCGTGATCTTAGGCAGCGGCGGCGCCGGAGAAACCGTGGCCGCAGCCGTGAAAGACGCAGGCGCCGGGGAAATCGTGATGGTCTCAAGAAAAGCAACCGCAACACGTTATACGGATACGGAGAAATACCTCGATGCTGATATTTTAGTCAATTGTACCCCGGTGGGAATGTATCCTCACAGCGGGGAAGCACCGCTAAAACTTCAGGCCTTCTCCCGCTTAAAGGGGGTTCTCGACCTGATCTACAACCCTCTTAAAACACGTCTTCTACGCGACGCCGCCGCTCTATGCATCCCTCATGCCAACGGCCTAATGATGCTGGTGGAGCAGGCGCGTAGGTCAGAAGAGTTATTCTTACGAAAAAAAATCCCTCAAGAGCGCAACGCTGCGGTTTACGCAAAAGCGGAAGCGCTCATTAGGAGCAAAAAATGAAATTATTCATCATTCACGGCCCAAACCTCAATATGTTGGGTAAACGGGAACCGTCCATTTATGGCAGCCGCACTTATCAGGATTTGCTTACCTACATTGATGATTACGCCAAAAGCAAAGGCATCAAAACCTGTTTCTTTCAATCCAACCATGAAGGCGCTCTCGTTGATTTTATTCAGGCCGCCTATGAAAGCGCCGACGGCATCATCCTCAATCCCGGTGCCTATGGCCACACCAGCATCGCCATTCTTGATGCTTTGAAAACCGTCAATTTACCTGCGGTGGAGGTGCATTTGAGCGATATCTATCACAGAGAGGCTTTCCGCCATGTTTCCTACACTTCTCTCGGCTGCATCAAGACCATTTGCGGCAAGGGTTTTGCCGGTTACATTGAAGCCATCGACACCTTGGCGGATCATTTGAAGCAGAGATAAAGGGGGAAAAGACATGGCTGATTCGGATAAGTTCGGACAAATTTTAGAAACATTGCCTTTTTGGCCACGACTGAGCAAAGAAGAATGCGATCTGTTGCACCGCAGCTGCAATCTGCGGCTTTGAAGAAGAATGCCTCGGTATGATCCGCGTGGTCAGCGGTATGCTACGGGTAGCCATCATCTCGGAAGAAGGTCGGGAAATCACGTTACTGCGGGTCTCCGCCGGTGAATATTGTGTCCTCAGCGCCTCCTGTATGATCCATCAAATCACCTTCAACACCCAAATCACCACGGAAGACGATACAAATTTGCTGGTCGTCAACACCGCCGCCTTCAAGTGGCTGACGGAAAGAAATATTTACGCCCGCTGCTTCATGTACGAACTCTTTACCGAGCATTTTTCTGAAGTGATGTGGACCATGGAACAGATCCTTTTTATGGGTTACGACAAACGACTCGCCCTCTTTCTGGCAGAAGAATGGGAGCGGACCGGTTCCCAAAAACTCCATATGACCCACGAACAAATCGCCCGTAACACCGGCTCTGCCCGAGAAGTCGTTTCCAGAATGCTGCGGCGCTTCGCCGAAGACGGGATTGTTTCCATCAGTCGCGGCAATATCTTTTTAAAAGACCCGAAAAAACTAAAAAAATTGACGATTTGAAAGTATTCAAACCATATACAAAGCACAAATAAGCGGATTTTAGGCTACAGTCTGGTAGGCTGCGGAGAAAGGCTGAATCATTGTGACACAGTCACGGTAAAATCCATCATTTTTGGGTATAATAAGATCATCAAATACAGAAAGGAGTCCCAATCATGAATGCTATTGTAATTAATAAAGACAATTTCGAAAAAGAAGTTCTACAGTCGGATAAGCCCGTCCTCGTGGATTTTTGGGCTTCCTGGTGCGGCCCCTGCAGAATGTTCTCCCCTACCATCGACACGATCGCCGAAGAATACGCCGATCAAATTAAAGTGGGCAAACTCAATGTTGACGACGAAGGTTCCATTGCCGCGAAATACCATGTGGCGTCGATCCCCACGGTTATCCTGTTCAAAAACGGCGAACCCGTCAAACGTTCCGTCGGCGCGATTCCCAAAGAAGCTGTCGAAGAAATGATTCGTTGAGTATTTTCCGCCGCGTTAAAAACACCGACATCAATGAAGGTGTCAAAACCGCAGAGACAACCAAAGGCAGCTTGCTGATTGACGTCAGAAGCAAAGAGGAATACGCTTCAGGTCATATCCCAGGCAGTATCAACATCCCCACAGAACGCCTCTCCCTCATTGAAAAGCGAGTCCCGGACAGAGCGACCCCTCTCTTTTTATACTGCCGCTCCGGCGCCAGAAGCGCCCGAATGGCAAAGATCCTGAAAAAAACGGGATATCAGCAGATCTTAGACATCGGCGGCATCCATGGGTGGCGGGGAAAGACGGAAAAAGGACCGGTAACATAATCCTAAAAAAAGTTGGCTTCTGATCAAAAATCAGAAGCCAATTCTCTTTTGTGGGGCTGCTTCCATGGGCAAGCCCCTTTTTTCCGTCAATTCGCGATATTCACTTACTTGATGCGTTTTAAAACTTCCGCTTCAATGAACTTTTCTTCCTTGCGGAAGTAATCTTCACTACCTGAAATCACATAGTAGTTCAGGGCGGCGTAATAAAGCATAAACAAGATGATCAACTCTTCATCGAAGATATCACTGTACTTTTCGATGGCGTTCATACTGACGTCTTCCAAACTTCCGTGCATATCGCGATAATAAGGCGAAGTGATGATGCGAACGATCACAACGGTCCATTTCATCATTTCTTTTTCTTTGCGCTGAAGGCTTTTGAAGAGCTTCTCCGGCGTGTTCTTATTTTTTTCCACGGCCTCGGCGATCAGCTCGTTTCTCTTCTCCACGGAGAAGGTAAGACAATTTTCGACGATTTCCCGTTTGTCCTGAAAACTTTGGTAAATCGTCGCGGGAGAATATCCCGTCGCTTCCGAGAAGTTTCTCATCGTTGCTTTTTCAATGCCTTTTTCATAAAAAACATCGGCACACGCGTACATGATTTCTTCATTTCTCTTTTTCCTATCGATCATGGATCCACCTACTTTCTTTTTTTGACAACTGATACCCAGATAATAGTCTAACGTATATAATACATTCTATTTCATAAACGAACAATAGCAATAACGCAATTGCGCAAATATTTAAACTTCTAAATATATATAATTCAGTCGTTGATGATGATATGTTCTTCAATGTCGATGACACGATCCGCCCAATCCCGATAAAACAAGGGATCGTGGGAAACAAACAAAACCGTGCCTTTAAAATTGCGGATCGCTTTTTCCAGCCCATCCTTGGCTTGGGCGTCGAGATGGTTGGAGGGTTCGTCAAGAATTAAAAAATT
>CALFRX010000310.1 GCA_937919295.1 uncultured Peptococcaceae bacterium
ATGGTTACGCCCCCGACGCCATGAGCGGCGCAAAACTCATCGGCGAGATCGTCGAACGCAAGAAAAAATTACTGTCCCACCACAGTCTCGCCGGGGCATACACCTTGGATGAAATCGGCACCCTGCAATTGTCCTTTAAAGAGCTGACCGGTCTGGATATGGTCTTAGTCGATAAAAGGGGCGTACCCTTTGTCGGCGGTGAGGCCTTTGCTTCCTGTTCTACCCGATGCCACGCGTGGCAGGAAACACTGAAAAAGTATGAGCTGCTTTCTCCCCTCTATTTGACTATAGGCGAGGGCAATCCCCATAAGGCGGTGGCCTATCGCTGCCGTTGCGGTCTCTTGGAAATCAGTTATCCGCTGACCAATGAAAACGTCGGCATCGGCACGCTCCTTTGCGGCCACTTTCTCCTGGAAGAGGATGTGAGCAATTTGGACTTTCGTCCTGAGGTACCCGTTCTTTCCCGGGCCCAGTGCGACGCCCTCTGTCTTTACTTGGGACTTACCGGTAAGAAAATCGTGGAACTCATTGAAAACGTGGAAGTTCGCCGGGAGTTGGAAGGCCAGCAAAAAACGTATACGTCCTTTATGAAAAAACAGCATCAATTGGAAGAGGAATTAAAGGTAGCCCAGCTTTCCGCCTTGCAGTATCAAGTCAGTCCCCATTTTCTCTTCAATTCCTTAAATACCATCGGCCGCGTTGCCTTGATCGAGGGCGATAAGCATACGGAAAAACTTGTTTCGGCCCTGGCGCGGCTGATGCGGTACAGTCTTTATCAGGTGAGAAATACCGTAACCCTGGAAGAAGAAGTCCGCACCGTCACCGACTATCTGATGATTCAGGAAACCCGTTTCCAAGGCCGTATCAGTCACCGCATTGATATCGAACCTCCCATTTTGATGGCCAAAATGCCCTGTATGATTTTGCAGCCTTTGGTGGAAAATGCCTGTCAGCATGGTTTGGAACCGACGAAGCGCGGCGGCATCATCTCTATCCAGAGTTGGCTGGAAAACGGCAACGTCTTTTTGGAAGTCTCCGATAATGGTGTGGGTATGAGCAAAGAGCAGCAGAAAAGTATTTTTAAGCTGGAAAAGATTCGCTCTACGAAGGGCGGTCAAGTTAGCGGTATCGGCATGACCAATGTTTTACGCCGCTTGCAGCTTCATTTTGGCAGTGATTGCGCTTGGGATATCAACAGCGAGATCAATAAGGGAACTACGTTACAGTTATCGTTCCCTTTTATTAAATAATAAAGCGAGTTCTATGTAAGAAAAGAGGTAACAGTATGATCAGGATCATGATTGCGGATGATGAGCCTTTACAAAGGCAGTATCTGCGTACGGTTTTAGAGGAGTTTCCCCGGAAATACAAAATCGTCGCCGAAGCCGACAATGGAGAAGACGCAGTAGCCTTAGGCATGGAAACGAAACCAGAGATCATTTTTCTCGATATTAGAATGCCCGGTTTTGACGGCATCGAAGTTGCGCGCCAGTTGAAGGTCGCGCTGCCCAATGTGAAAATCGTCATTGTTTCCGCTTATAGTGAATTTCATTACGCCCAGCAGTCCGTCGGCCTCGGCATGGCGGAATATCTGCTGAAACCGGTGGAAAGCGTAGAAATTATTGATTTGGCGGAACGCCTTTCCGATGAAATCGAAATGGAAAGAGAAAAATATCGTGAGTTAGAGGAAACGAAAGCCACCTTAAAGGACGCGCTGCCTTTTATCCGCATCGGCTTTGTGATGGACTTGATCAACGGCAACCTTACCGATGAAGAGGAAATGGGAAACCGCACCGCCTTTTTCGGTCTGAAAAATCCCCTCTGTCTTGCCATGAATATCTGGATGGATAATCTTACCACTCAGAATAATTTCCGTTCCGAGCTGGAAAAACAGATTGTCCAGCGGCAAGTGGGCGATGCCATTGAGGAAAGCCTCGCCGAATGGCCGGAACACTTCTTTATTTCTTTAGGCAACGGACAGTTCACAGTCCTTTTGGCCGCGGAAGAAGGTTTTGACGACACTGCCTTGAAAAACATGGCCATGAATTTGGGAGAACATATCTGCGATCGTGTCAGAATGCAGACTTCCTCCACGGTTACCGTGGGGATCGGCCGCATGGGCCGGGGTCCCGCCGGCGTGGCCCGTTCCCACAGAGAAGCCTTGGTGGC
>CALFRX010000311.1 GCA_937919295.1 uncultured Peptococcaceae bacterium
GCATTGCATCGATTAGATTAAAAACCAAGGTGTAGCCGATATCAAGAGTACTGTTCACGTAGTCGATTTTAATACGCGGCTTTCTGCCTTGCCAGTCAATCTGATGAAAATGATTCTTAAAATAAATTCTCGCCGCAGAACCTTCCAGTCCCAAAAGACCTTCGAGATCGCCGTCATATGTTTTAATCGCGTTACGATAACCATCTATTTTCTCGATAGCGTCCTTCACCTCCGCCGGTTTCTGTCGCTGAAGATTTAAAGCATAGCGCTGATTCGTGAGTTTATTGAAAATAATATGCCTGGCAAGGTCATTTCCGGTATACTGATATTGCATTCTTCGAAGCAAAACATTTCCTTCCATGCGAAATCCAATCATATCGTGAACGCGAAAAGAGGAGGTCATCAAAACGATGGAAAACCCAAATTGATGGGATTTTTTAATAAGCTGATCCGTAAAGGACAGGCTGCCGATTAAAAAAACGGAAAATAAGCGGTAACACGTTGATTGAAATCTAATTTTGCCGCCTTTATCTTTGACGATAATATTATCGTTTGAAAAAGCGACTTTTTCACCTTCGTTCAAAAATACAAATATAACCTGCTTATGTTTAAAGTCACTTCGCGTCATCATCACAAAGACTCCTGTCGCATATGGAAGCATAGATACAGCGCAAACACTTTTCCTGATTTTGTTGAACAAAATCATCAAACGAAAAAGAACGGATCGACGCCAATGTTTTCTCGAATTTCACCAACATTGCCGCATTTTCCGAAGGCAGATTGACCTCATATACTTTATTATCGTCAAAGCTGTAAAAACGTATTGAGTGAACGGAAAAGCCCATCTCAATCAATGAAAAATACTGGCCATAAAGCTGAAATACATAGCCGTCATAAATTACGCTGATTTTCTTCTTGCGCTCCGTCAAAACTCCTTTGTCGTTGTCAAAGGAATCTATTTTGCCATAGAGCCCGTATTTTTCGCAGAATATGGGAAAACCCTGAAGAACGCTTTTTTTATTGCTGTAACGCTGATGGTCGATGGCCGCATGGGCGCTGGTGCCATTGATCTGATCCCTACATTGCGCCAACATGCGGTCGGTATCGCCATACAGTTGATGAAAGTAGATTGATATTGGGCAAAACACAAAATCATTCAGATAAGAGATCGGTATCGGATATTCCATTCGTTTTACCGAAACGGTCTTTCCTGCACAAAGCGGAACCAATCTTTGTTTTCGATTTTCAGTTTGCTTTCCTCGTTCATTGTCTGCAAAAGATAGAGCCCCTTTAAAGCGATGTGATATGCGCCATTGGCATCACCGTCATAGGGGAGACCTTTTATTTGCCTTTCACTGTTATAAAACGTTCCATTTTCATCGGGAATCGGAGAAATGATAAAGTCTTCTCCCGTATCGCTCCTACTGTTGCGCACTTGCAGCGTGTTTTTTACCGCATGAAACAAATCATTGACGATTTTATCCTTGAGATCATTGACCAAATTTTCTCTGTTTTGATAAGAAATGCCGTGTTTATCCAAGGCCGTTTTTAACGCCGCGGTAGGCTCCACGGTTTCGTAATATCCCTGTTTACCGTTTTTTGCGGTGTGATAAACAATGCGTTTGCCAATAGAATAAGCTGTCCATTCCTTTTGATATGCAGAACGGATATTTTTAAAACAATCGTAATTAAAGCGGAAGGCAAAGGCGTCTTTTTCCGCGTCATAGCGAATGAAATCAAAGGACGAAAGAAACTCACGCCGTTTTTCCACCGTGGGATAGTCACGATAGCGGAAGAGATCCGCGAACCCGGTAACCGGATCGATTCTTGAGGTATAAGCCGCAGGAACGTAAAACAGGAAACCAGATTGACGGCCAAGTTTTTGAAAACTTTCCAAAACTGAAGTCAGTTGCAGCGCATGATAGATACTGCCGGGAGCACCTGGCACAGCATCTTTAAAAACAAGGTAGTTCAATTTGTCGATCAGCATCTTTTCAAATTTCTGATAAACCTGTTTTTCCACTTTAAAACGACCGCGTTTAAATCCGTAATTTAAATTTTCCAAAACGACAATGGCATTATTTTTTACCATCAGTTTCGCGATTTCATGAATGACCTGGGAAAGATAACCGGTTTTCATCTCTTTGATTTTGCCGATTTCCTGCCAGTTTTTTCTGGCGTTATCTCTTTCTTTCTCCATTTGATCAAGTTTTTGATGATAATTGGTATAGCCTTTCTCTTCATCACCCACAAGATTCAGAGTTTTTTGAAGCAGGATTTCTCCTTTTTGGTTGATCAAAGTCAAATAGAGCAGATGACGCTCGCCGCGGTCAATCCCAATAATATTCACATCGGGATTATCTTTCAAATACGCGATAACTTGATTGTTTATGCTCCGCAAACCGCCTGCCTTAAAGTTAAGCGTCAACGGCACATGGAAGAAGAATTTATCTTCCGTATATCGTCTGTCCTTTATAATATCATGGGTAACTGGGCTAACATGAACTTTTTTTTCATCGATATAAGTTTTGGCCAAAGAATATATTTTTTCGTCTTTTATCTCCCCGCTTTTCCCATTAACCAGCAGCGATATGGCGCAATAAAGATCATTGGGAATGGTATTTCTCAAGCTATCCCGTTTATTAACTTTTAACGAGCCTTTTTCATGGATAATAGGATCTTTTACGCTTTTTTTACGGTAGAACAACTCCGCTTCTCCGTTGAGCTTATACACCACATCTTTTAGGTTTTCCTCATCAAACAGGGCTTTCCAGTAAAGTGTATGTAGGTTCGGTTTACCCGTAGCCTTTGGCGAGAAATCCTTATTGTATATCTGGAAAAGATACAGCTGATTATCCCTTACCATCTGCTCAATTTTTTTAGTGGATATATTGACAAAGGTTATTTTATAACCTTGCTCGGAAATTTCACGATAAAAACCGCTGATATCATCGTACGATTCCGTCGGCGAAAAATGAAAATCAAAAGAATCCCAGCCGGGATAAAGCGGAATTGTTTTTTTGAAATAGTCAATCAACTCATGGCAAAAAGAAAGTTGAAAAGTATCACCCTTTTTATGCTTTTCCTGCTTATAACCATCAAGAATATACTGGGGAGGTGCAAAGGTTTCCAATCCCTTTTTTGAGAAAAAAACTTTCGGGAGCATTTTATTCGGACCCGGCAGCAGCTTATAGACCATCTTTTGGTAACCCTCAGAGATATTTATGTCTCCAGCCAGGTCGTCTTCAGTCGGCTTATTTTTCGCATTCATAATGCCCAGATAGTATAAATTGTCTTTCAGCAACAAAATGGCTGTATTCGCCTGTTCTTTATTCTTATCCCAGCCATCGGCCAAAGTAGGATTCTTGAAATTGAGCTTATATTTTTCTTCGCTGTAGGGTTTTTGCGTAATATAATTACGCACTTTATTGTAAAGAGGAATTACAAGTGAGATCGTATCATAAATCTCGTCAAAGGATGCGTAAAAGTCCGTATCACGCACTTCTGATTCATCAACTTGAAAGACTTTCAAAAAGTGCATCAGATCCTGAATGGCATCGAGAAGTTCCTTAACACTGGCGACTGCCTCGTTATCCATTCTTAAAGACATACCTTCCCCATCATAATGATCATATTTTTGATGGGCTTCATCGATCTTTTTTAGATAATATGCGGTTTGTGAAGCATAAGCGGAGACATCAATATTATTCTTTTCCAGCAAACCTTTTTTTCTTCCAAAATCAATACACTCATCTAATTGAGCCACCGAAAACGCAGCAGAATTCAACCATTTTTCAATTGCTTTTTTATTTTTAATCTTAGCCGATGAACCAATTTCCGCTTCTTTGTATACAAACATCAGCCGGTTCAATGTATCCCATTGGCCAAATAAACACTTTGATAGTGTAGTCAACTCTTTTCCATTAATATATATTTTATCGCTCTGATACGCAGAAAAGGTTCGAAACAGATTTTCTGTTTCATCCAACCAATTTCTTTCAGCCCCCTTCAATAGTAACCAATAATTGTGAATGCCTTCCCTCACAGCTTCATCATCCGCAAAGGCTTCCGGAATAAAAGAGGCTGTAACTCGATCGCTTAATATTTGCTTATATAAGGCATTCATACGATAAGAGTGTGAATCGTTTTTATGCTGCTGTTTGTATAAGTTGGCAAATTCGTTAAGACCGCGCTTCTTTTCTCGGCCTTTTTCCGAAATCCCGCCAATCACAGTGTTATAAAAGCTGATACCTGTTTGCGTCAAAAGACAATTAAAAAACACCATAGAGAAGACTTCAGATAAAGGAGTATCCTTCAAAAACAGTTGTAATTCTGTTTCAGTCTGTTTGATTATTTCCGGGGCATACTTTTGCATCCGTTGAAACGCAGTGATATTATCAAGAAACTTAGGGAAATTCTGATGCACCACACGGTATGACACCGCCGTACTGATATCATCACTGGAATAAACGTTTTTTCTATTTTCATGAAACGCCGTAAAATACGTAGAAAACTTATTAAAGCTTTTAATCACTGCAAACTCATCGTCATCAAGAGCAACCGGAAGCACCTCGGAAAACAGCTTTTCGTTAAAAAGTTTGGGAAACCGCTCATCCGCTTTAAACAACAATACAAGCTCTTTTCTCTTCTTTTTAAAAGTCTCTTTCAGTGCTTTGTCCGTTTTATCATTTTTCTCCGTATGATATGCTAAAATTGCATCTGCCAACGTCTGCCACTCTATTTCAGCTTTACCGAGACATTGCTCGATAAACTTACGGTGAAAATCATCAATAGTTTTCTTGGCTTCTAAATAATCTATACTCCTTTGGGCATCTTCCGAAATAATCCCGTCATCATGGATATGGGCTAATGTATCACCGATGGGAATCAGTTCAAAGCGTTCTGTTTTGGAAACAGAATACAAATTTTCAAAGTGGCTTAAATCATTCATCGTTTTACCTCCTTTGATATCTTGAACAAATGATAACATAATTCGTCTGATTTATAAATATTATTTATAAATATTGTTTCCCAAATAGCATTATAAACGACAGCATGTGACAATTTTGTCACGATTAACGCCATTTCACCGTCAAAGGCAACTTTTTGGTTATCGTCGCTGTCGCGCAGTCTATGAACTGCGCGGTTTTTTTATTTCTGAACTTTTATTCCACTTCAATATACTGGTATGAGATGCCGTGTTCCCTGCAATATTCCATCAGGCGCTCACAGCCGTTAGGATCGTCAAACCCTCCGGCCAGCGCCTGTAAAAGGGTGGCGTAACGCCTGTTTTTCAACAAGACCGACAGTTTTTTGGTATTTTCTCTGTCAATCAAATAACAATACTCTTTTTCCCATTCCCCGCCATCCTCGTCGCCTAAAATCAGCAAACGGCCATGTTCATCGATCTGGGCGGCGACGACAATGGTTGCGTTGGCACTGTTTTCCTGATAGAGCAATACCTCGTCCATGGTTTTCCCTCCTTTTACGCTTTTTCTGTGTCTATCATAACCGATTTCATGCACCATTTTTGTCCCATCAGACCATCCTTTTCCCTTTTACCCCTGCCGTGATATTTTTGTTAAGAAAATTTTAAGAAAACCGTCACTTGTCATTTTTTACAATTTGTGTTTTAATATAAATAATCGGAGATATATTCTTTGTCACCGTTCCTGCCGAGCGTTTTCATAGCGTATGCGCCTTAGCCATGAACAGCAAGAGTCACCGTTGGCAACGATTTTATCAAGGCCTGATAAAAACGACCCGGTTTCAAAAGATTGCTGTTTGGCTTCAATCCACCGCGCCCGGCAGAACATAAAATAACTCACCAAAAGGAGTTTATTATTTATCATGAAGAAAAAACTGCGCGGTATTTTAACGTTTCTCTGTACGATTTCTTTTCTTTTTATCTTTTCCTGCGGGGTTTTGGCCGTAGAAACAGAACACTACGCCAACGAGGAAGGCGATGACGGCATCAGCTATACCGCTCCCCTGACCGTTACGCCGTACAATATGACGACTTCCGCGGCAAAGGACGGATACCTGATCGTTGTCCTTGATCCGGGACACGGCGGCAGCGAATCAGGAACGTATACCGTTGCCTCCGGCTCCACTCGTTTATATGAACAATACTATAATCTTAAGGTCGCGCAATACTGCAAAGCCTATCTGGAACAGTATTACGGCGGAAAAGTCACCGTATTTTTGACCCGCACCGGCGATACGGTCTTAAGTCGGCCGGAACGCGCTCAAATTGCCGCCGGTTACGGCGCGGACCTGATGCTGAGCATTCATTTTAACGGCAGCAGCAATTCCAGCGCAAACGGCGGTGAAGTCTACGTCTCCTGTTTGGAGGAATATGCTTTGACCGGACTCAGCAGCCAAATCGTCAATAACTTAGGTAATTTGGGCATTAAAAAGCGCGGCGTCTTTACAAGAGATTCCGAAGACGGCACCCGTTGGACCGACGGGATCCGCCTCGCCGATTATTACGGCATCATTAAATATCCGGCCTATTACGAAATCCCCTCCTGCATCATTGAGCATTGCTTTTTAACAAATTCTTCGGATTACGCCTTCGCCGATTCGGATGATGATCAGAAAAAACTTGGTGAAGCCGACGCCAAAGCCATCGCTACTTATTTCAATTTAGGCAGCGAATCTCCTACGACAATAAAAAATACCAAAGACACTGCGAAAAATCAGTTGACCACATACTACAATTCTCTGAACCTCACCGACTACTCCACTACCTATCAAACGAAGATCAAAACCCTTTATCAGGACTCCCTGAATCGGATCGAAATTGCCACCGGCACCGGTAAAATCAACCTAACCTTAAACCGAACGCTGAAAACCATTAAAAACTACCCCTGTTCCATCCTGGGTTTTAACGACGTGAAGCGTAGCGACTGGTTCTGCAACGCCGTCATTTACAGTGTGGAAAACAAGCTCTTTAACGGCACTTCCGCCACGACCTTCTCCCCCAACGTCTCCATTACCCGGGGTCAGTTTATCACCATCATCGGCAGGAACAGCGGCATTGACGGCACGACACCGGCCACGACGGGCTTCGGCGACGTTAGCGCCAACTTCTATTACGCGCCGTACATTGCCTGGGCCGCCAATAATGATATCGTCAAGGGTATGACCGCCACAACCTTCGCCCCGGACGCGGCCATCAGCAGAGAAGATCTGGTGACCATACTTTACCGCTATGCCGAAGCGAAAAACATCACCGTCAGCGGCGCCACCGGGAAAACCATCGCCGACTTCAGCGACGGCGGCAACGTGGACAGCTGGGCCACCGAAGCCATGAATTGGGCCGTGGAGCATGGCATCATCAACGGTGACGAACAGGGCAAACTCAATCCCCGTTCTTACACCATTAGAGCGGAAGCTGCGAAAATCATGATGGTATTCAAACAACAAAGCAGCTAACGAATTTTAACTGAAAAGTTGAGCTTGATTTGAGAAATCTCAAATCAAGCTCTTTTTATTGCCAAAAATTCCCCTTTTTCAACAGCATAACATCAGGAAATTCGAACCATATTAGATACAGAGTTTTGAATGGGGGGAAACAACATGGTCAATCGTAAAGTAGAAATTTGCGGCGTTGATACGTCGAAGTTACCCGTTTTAAGCAATACAGTTATGCGCGAGCTCTTTGAAAAAATGCAGCACGGAGACGCTTATGCCCGCGAAAAGATCATCAGCGGCAATCTGCGTCTCGTCCTCAGCGTAATCCAGCGTTTCTCTAATCGTGGGGAAAATCCCGACGATCTTTTTCAAGTGGGTTGCATCGGTCTGATCAAAGCCGCGGATAATTTTGATCTATCCCAAAACGTGCGTTTTTCCACCTACGCCGTGCCGATGATCATCGGCGAGGTTCGGCGCTATTTGCGGGACAATAACTCCCTGCGCGTCAGCCGTTCCCTAAGGGATATCGCCTACAAGGCGCTGCAAGCCAAAGAAAGATTCATCAACGAACACGCCAGGGAACCGAAAATCGCCGAAATTGCCAAAATGCTGGAACTGTCGGAGGAAACCGTCACCTTCGCCATGGACTCGATTCAGGATCCGATTTCCCTGTACGAGCCACTTTACCACGATGGCGGCGATCCCTTGCTGGTCATGGATCAAATCGGCGACGATAAGACCAGCGACGCTCTTTGGCTGGAGAAAGTCGCCATCAGCGAGGCGATGAAAAAAATCGCCCCCAGGGAAAAGAAGATCATCAATATGCGTTTCTTTCAGGGCAGGACACAGATGGAAGTCGCCTCGGAAATCGGTATTTCCCAGGCTCAGGTTTCGCGGTTGGAGAAAAATGCCCTGATGAATCTCAGAAAGTACGTTTGAGGGGATTTCATGAATACGAAAAGGAAAATACTTGTTCTGCTGTTACTATGCGTTGTTTTGACTGTGGTATGCGCCGCGACAATGAACAGAACCAGGGTTAAGGACGATTCCTTGATCCGTTTCCATGTGATCGCCAACAGCGACAGCGTTTGCGATCAAACGGTGAAATTAAAAGTACGCGACGCTGTCCTCGATCAAGTCAATGCTGCCCTAACCGAGGCAGCGTCAAAAGAGGAAGCGGAGGCGATTTTACGGGAAGAAAGCGATGCGATCATCGACACAGCCAATGAGGTGCTTTGCGCCGAGGGGTTCTCCTATACGGCCACGGCAAAGCTGGGGACAAGTGTTTTCCCGACCAAAACCTATGGCAACATCACCCTTCCCGCCGGGAAATACAATGCCTACCGCATTATCTTGGGAGAGGGTAAAGGGAAAAACTGGTGGTGCGTTTTGTATCCGCCCCTCTGTTTTGTCGATATTACCGATGACGTTTCCGTTGCCGTCACCCGTGACGAAACCGGCGGTGAAACACCGGATATCGTCCCCGCCGCCGGACAGCCTTACGAAATTAAATTCAAATCGAAACTGCTGGAGTTTTTCGACTGATGAAAAAGCCGCGTTTGGAAGAGCATCCAAACGCGGCTTTATTTTGTATCTTTTTATTGCTGAATTTAAGCTGCCTTTTTGGCCATCTTTCTTTCTTTGGCCGCTTTCTTTTCCGGAATCAAGTAATTATACTGGAAGTCCTCGGTTTCTTTGGCGATGGTATTGCTCATCAGGATCAAGGCAATCAAGTTGGGGATCGCCATCAAAGCGTTGAAGACATCCGAGATATTCCAGGCAAGTTCCAAAGAAACCATGGAGCCGACAAAGGGCAACAAGGAGAAAATAAGGCGGTAGGTAACATTCAGTTTGGTACCGCCAGCGAGGTATTCCAAACATTTTTCCCCGTAGTAGGACCAACCTAATATCGTGGAAAAAGCGAAGAGGAATACGGCAAGGGCCACAAACCAGGAACCAAAAATCCCAAAGGTAGTGGAAAACGCGGCAGAGGTCAGATCTGACCCTGTCAACGACGTGTAAACGCCAGTAACGGGATCATAGAGCACACCGGAACAGGCAATGACGAGACCGGTCAGGGAGCAGATGATGATCGTATCAATGAAGGTACCGGTCATATTGACATAACCCTGACGGGCGGGATGATCAGTCTGCGCCGCTGCGGCGGCAATAGGCGCGGAACCTAAGCCCGCTTCATTGGAGAAGACGCCCCGGGCAACCCCTTTTTGAATCGCTGTGGCAATGACGTTACCGAGAACACCGCCCATGACACACTGGGGCGCGAAAGCGCCGACGAAAATATTATATAAGCCCATTGGCAGTTGTTCAATGTTTATGCCAATGAAAATAATCGAAAAGACGAAATAGAAAGCAGCCATAAAGGGTACGATTTTGCCGGAAACAGCACCAATCTTTTTGATGCCGCCAAGGATGACGATAAGGCAAAAGACCACAAGAATAATGCCGGTAAGCCAGAAAGGAACACCAAAAGCGTTGTTCATGGCGCTGGCAACGGTGTTGCTTTGGGTCATGTTGCCAATGCCGAAGGAAGCGACTACGGCAAAGAAGGCAAAGAAGAAGCCTAAAATTTTACCAAGGGTTTTGTTTTTCAAACCATCTCTCAAGGCAAACATGGTACCACCGGCCATTTCGCCTTTGTCGTTTACCGTACGGTATTTCACGGCCAAGGTGCTTTCCGCGTATTTCGTGGAAAGACCGACGATGGCGGTGAGCCACATCCAAAGCAGCGCCCCAGGACCACCGGCGGCGATGGCCGTGGCAACCCCTGCGATATTACCCACACCGACTGTGGCGGAAAGCGCCGTCATCAGAGATTGGAAAGGAGAAATATCACCTGATTTGGTCTCGTCTTTCTTTGCGAAGATCGATTTTAAAGCATAGCCGAGATTTCTCCACGGTCTGAATTTTAACCGTACCGTCAAAAACACACCGGTACCGACGATGAGAATCAGCATCAAAGGTCCCCAGACCACATTGTCCAACCAGCTTACAAATGCTGCAAAGGAATCAATGTTCACAAAATCCGCAAGGTCAAACATCGAGTTCAAAAATCCCATATTTTCCACCTCTAAAAATAAAATAATTCCATATTTTGAATCCATATAAAAAAACGAAGTAAAAACACGTTTTACTCCGGCAGGGATAAGAAACGAAGAGGATACTTCTTTGACGCATCCTTCTTTTTTTCCTCTGTCCTTTCGCCTGAGAGATTAGTGGCAGCAGCCACCTTGCACCTTCGGCACCCGTTTGGGTTTCTCCAGAGTTCTATCCGTTCACAGTCTTCGTACCTGAGAGCGTTAATCCGTCGGTAAATGTAACCATTTTTTCCTGCAAACTTCGTATAGACATATGAAATTCAAATACCCATTAAGTATATCATAGAATTTTCACAATTCAATATGATTCTCTCTACTTCCTATGATTTTTTATATTTTTATATGATTTTCCGGTTTCTATGTTATAATAACAGAAAAAGAAGGGAGTTTTACGATGGATCCGAGCCAAGACTGGTTACTGCGCATGATCTATGATCTTGCCTCCGGCATGAGGGCAGGCAGCGAACGCGGCACCCGCACGGAAATTCCCCGCCCCACCAATTCCGTTTCCGACGATGATATGCTGCCGGAAATATTACAGGAAATGATCGCTGCGGGCAAACTCGACGAAGCGGAGAACCTGCTCTTTCGCTGTGTCGAAAACTACCCCCTGGCGGAAAACTACATCATCGGTCTGGATTTTTACGAATCCCTAACCTTGCTTCACCCAGAGGAATTGACCAGTGCCGGTTGGTCCAGAGAAGAAATCAAAGAGGGCCTTAACGATCTTCACCAACTGATCTATCACGAACCTCTCGATTTTACGGAGAAAGAAAAGACCTGGCAGTAAACGAACCAGGGAAGAAAAAAACAAAAACGGGCGTCTTTTTGCTACAAGTAATGCGCTTATAACAAGAAGACGCCCACTGCTGTTTTCGGTTATTTCAGTTTAAACAAATTGAGCCGCAAGGCGTTCATCACCACACTGATTGACGAAAAGGACATGGC
>CALFRX010000312.1 GCA_937919295.1 uncultured Peptococcaceae bacterium
GCCGGTGCCTCCATGGATCAAAGGACAGATCAGGGAAGGATCCCGAACATAAAGTAACCCAATGCCACCGTATCCCATGAGGCTTTTATGCCCCGCGAAACAGGCAAAATCAAGACCGGAGGCGGCGACATCAAAATCAAGAAAACCGGCGGTTTGAGCCATATCCGCAAAAACAAGAATTCCGTATCGTTTGGCCAGGGCAATAATTTTCATCAAGGGCTGAATGTAACCGAAGACGTTGGAACCATGATTAACCACAAAAAGACGGGTATTGTTACGGATGAGCGATTCAAAGGCCTTTAAATCGGTTTCTTTTTCCCCGGATATTGGAACCTTCGACACCTCGATTTCGGCGGATTTGAGCCATTTCACGGGACGGGCTGTCGCGTTATGCTCCGCGCCTGTATAAATAAGGTGTTCGCCTCTTTTTAGACAGCTTTTTAGGACAACGTTGGCGCCTTCCGTGGCGGCGGAAGTAAAAAGTAGGTTTTTATAGGGGCTAACGCCGAGAAAATCAGCAATCTCTTTTCTGGCGTTCTCCATATATTGGGAAGTCTCTTTGGCGAAAGCATATCCGCCGCGGCCGGGATTCGCGCCGAAGTGTTCCATCACGTTGATCACTTCCGCCTGAACTTCCTTTGGTTTTGGATAGGAAGTCGCCGCGTTATCGAAATAGATCATTGCTTTTGCGGTATCTTGCCGGTATATCGAACTTGTGGTCGTCATTTCTTCGCCTCGTGTTTCACGTGAAACATTTTTACACTATATGATTCTGCTTCATCAGATATGACGCGCTGTGTTTCACGTGAAACAATGGCGTAACGCCTTTCCTGCTTTAATAAAAACAGAGAGACCGCAATGGGTCTCTCTCATAATCAGTCCTATATCATTGTACGGTTCAGGCCTTTTCCTCTTCGATCATCAATTCCAGAAGCCTTAACAGCTCTTCGTTACTGCCATAAGAAAGCTCAATCTTACCGCCGGCAGGGGAGCCGGAAATTCTGATTTTCGTTTGAAAGCGCTCCCTTAGCTTATTTTCCATTTCACGGTAATAAGCGTTCCCCTGGTGAAACAGGCGCTGTTTTGCCATAGGTTGCGCCCTGTTCAAGGCCTTGGCAGCGTTCTCCGCCTGGCGGACAGAAAGGTTCTCCTTTATAATGCGTTTTAATAGCTGTTCTCTTCGCGGTTCTGCCTTCACCGAAAGGAGCGCTCTGCCGTGACCGGCGCTGATTTGACCTTCGCTTAAAAGCGTTTTGGTTTTTTTATCCAAAGCCAAAAGACGTAAGGTATTGGCAATATAACTGCGGCTTTTGCCCAAGGTCTGGGCAAGACTCTCCTGGGTGTAGCGGTATTCCTCCATCATTTTAGCGTAGGCCTCCGCTTCTTCCAGGGCATTGAGGTCTTCTCGCTGAATATTCTCAATAAGCCCCATTTCCGCTGCCTTATCATCATCGGCACGGGCAACGATCACCGGGACTTCGTTAAGCCCCGCGGCCCGGGCTGCGCGCAGCCTGCGCTCCCCGGCAATCAGTTCAAAACCCTGCGCCGTTTCTCTGATCAGTAACGGTTGAATCACGCCGTGCTCCCGGACGGACGCAGTGAGCTCATTGAGTTTTTCATCGTCGAAAACGCTCCGTGCCTGTTTCGTCGCAGCGCGAATTTTATCGACAGCGACTTGTTTTACACCACTGTTTTCTTTATGCTCTTTTTTGGCGATTGCTTCGTTTAAGATGCTTTCTTCAATATCAGTGGGGATCAAGGCGCCGAGTCCTTTTCCCATGCGTTTTTTAGCCATTTCTTCTGATCACCTCCTTGGCGAGGGCTTGGTAGGCGAGGGCGCCTTTTGATTTGGGATCGTATTCCAAAATGCTTTGGCCAAAGCCAGGGGCTTCCGACAAGCGAATATTGCGGGGAATGACTGTTTTGAACACTTTCTCTTTAAAGTGCGTCCTGACTTCTTCTTCCACCTCCAGGGAAAGCCGGGTGCGGCTGTCGTACATGGTTAAAACAATACCCTCCAAGGTCAAATTGGGATTCATATGCTGTTTCACCAACTGATACGTACCAGTTACTTTGCCCAAGCCTTCCAGAGCGTAAAATTCGCATTGGAGGGTGATCAGCAGCGAATCGGCGGCATTTAACGCGTTGAGGGACAAAAGCCCCACTGCCGGCGGGCAGTCGATGATCGTATAATCGTAATCGTCTTTCACCAAATCCAGCTGTTTTTTCAGCTTCTTTTCCCGCTCCAGCTCTTCCACCAGTTCGATTTCGGCGCCGCTGAGATCTTGTCCCGCCGGGACAATGGAAACATTTTTCGTCGCCGTCTTTTGAATCAAAACAGCAAGAGGCATATCGTTGATGAGAGCATCGTAAATACAATGTTCCATTTTGTTTTTATCAATCCCAAAGCCGCTGGTGGCGTTACCCTGGGGATCCATATCGCAAAGCAGCACCTTTTTGCGTATCGCGCCGAGATAGGCGCTGAGATTTACTGCGGTGGTGGTTTTGCCGACGCCGCCTTTTTGATTGGCAATGGCGATGATCTTACCCATATCAATTCCTCACATCATTATGATTCATTCATTATACCATAAATAAAAACAATAAAAAAGCCTAACTTCTCATAACACCTGTTGTCTGCCGGTTAGCGCAAAGAAAGAGAGAATCCGTACGGATTCTCTCTCAGACTGTAGACAAAATGCGCGTCAGCGGATTTTGGGCTACAGGATGATAGGCCGTCGAGAAAGGCTTCGTCT
>CALFRX010000313.1 GCA_937919295.1 uncultured Peptococcaceae bacterium
ATCGCCGCCAAATCCCCTGCCCGCTCAATGGCAGGCCCTGCCGTGGTGCGGATATGCACATTCATCTCGTTGGCGATGATATTGGCCAAAGTCGTTTTGCCCAATCCCGGCGGGCCGTATAGGAGCACGTGATCAAGGGCGCCGCCGCGGTTTTTCGCCGCTTCGATGAAGATCGCCATATTTTCTTTGACCTTGTTCTGCCCCGTATATTCGGCGAGGGTCATTGGCCGGATACCGGCCTCCGTGGCCACATCCTCCTGTTTCAAGGAGGAGCTGATGATTCGATCGTCTTGCGTAGGCAAAATATTACCTCAATTCTAAAATTTACTCAGGCGCAGCAACGCTTTGCGCAGCAGCGTATCACTATCAAGGAGAGGGTCTTCGGAAAGTACTGCGATAACGGCCTTTTTTGCCTCGCCGGCGCTGTAGCCCAGTTGGCAAAGGGCGGCGATGGCGTCGTTATCCCCGACCTGGGACTGAGCGGCGGCAGGACGGGACACCTCGGCAATCCCGGCAATACCCATTTTTTCCACTTTGTCCTTTA
The DNA here is from genome assembly GCA_937919295.1 of uncultured Peptococcaceae bacterium. Classification (GTDB taxonomy): domain Bacteria; phylum Bacillota; class Dehalobacteriia; order UBA7702; family UBA7702; genus UBA7702. The sequence continues at coordinate 545 of CALFRX010000313.1, forward strand.
ATTCCAAAACAATGCGCTGGGCGGTCTTTTTCCCGATACCGGGCACGCTTTCAAAAGGCTTGCTGTCGCCGTGCAGCGCGGCGCCGGCAATTTCGGCGGGAGCAAGGCGGTTGACGATACCCAGGGCGCTTTTGCCGCCAATGCCGCTGATATTTAAAATCTGTTTGAATAAACTTAGTTCCTCGGTATCGGCAAAGCCGAAGAGGGTCCAAAGGTCTTCCCTGACGATGAGGTGGGTATACAAAAAGATTTCCTCATGCAGACGGTAAAGTCCCTCCATACGGTTGAGGGGCGCGAAGATTTGCATACCGAGGCCGTTGACGTCCACCACCAGGTAATCTTCTTCAATCAAAATAACTTCTCCGCGAACTGATGCGATCATAGCGCCTCCTAACTCATATTTTTATTCCATTGCCCGTGGCAGATGGCGATGGCCAAAGCATCGGCGGCATCATCGGGCTTGGGGGTTTCTTTCATTTGGAGCATGGTTTTCACCATGAATTGAATCTGTTTTTTATCGGCGCGGCCGTAGCCGACGATCCCCTGCTTCACCTGGAGAGGCGTATATTCATAGAGAGGAATATGTTTATGAGCCCCGGCCAGCAGGATAACCCCACGGGCCTGTCCCACAGAAAGGGCTGTTTTGGCGTTATTGTTAAAAAACAATTCTTCCACGGCCATCTCATCAGGATGATAGCGGTCGATCAAAAGGCTGATGCCGTCGTAAATCCGCACCAAACGCTCTTCCAGCGACATAGTAGCGGGGGTATTGACGGCGCCGTAATCGATGAGTTTGAATTGATAATTGTTCTTCTCCACAATCCCAAAGCCGCAGATGGCGGTACCGGGATCGATGCCTAAAATAACCATAAAATCACCTAATAATGTATTATACATGATTTTTCAAAAAGTTACAAGAGAACAGAAATAACAGCGCAGGAATAGAAATATAAGACAAGGCGCTGAAAACCGTATCCCGTGAGGCGCGGGCAATGTTTAATCTTAGAAAAGACCGAAGGGCTTTTCAAGGATAAGCGAATGCATTTCGGCAGAAAATACCACAAGCATTTTCTGCCGAAGTCCACAAGGGTCTGCTCTTTTTACCAGGAACACAGTGATATGTGGTTTTGGGATTAATCAACGGCCTGAACATCCTCTTGACAAAAAGGATGTATTATCGTATTATTATTTGCATAATATAGTATTAATTACTACTTAATAAAAGGAGGCACATCATGTCACAGAAATTTTATACACCGGGGGAAGAAGTCGCCAATGCCGTTACCCATGGCATAGGAACCCTTTGCGCCCTGGCCGCCATTGTTGTACTGTCGGTATTTTCCGCCCTTTACGGCAATACGCTGACCATCGTTTCTGTCAGCATCTACGGCGCCACACTGCTGGTTCTTTATCTTTCTTCCACCTTATATCACGCCATTGACCGGGAAAAAGCAAAATTCGTCTTTCGTGTATTCGACCACTGCAACATCTTTTTACTGATCGCCGGTACCTACACACCCATCGTTTTAAGCGGTATCGGCGGTGCTTTCGGCTGGACGGTTTTCGGCCTGATTTGGGCCGTCGCGGCCATAGGCATTGTGCTGAATGCCGTAAATCTGAAGCGCTACGCAAAAATATCCCTGCTCCTCTATATACTCATGGGCTGGGCGATCATCTTCACTTTTTCCTCGCTGAAAACAGCGCTGGGCATGGAAAGCGTGATCCTGCTTATCGGCGGCGGCGTATCCTACACCGTCGGCGTTCTTTTCTTCGTCTTACGGAAGAAATACACGCACGCTGTTTGGCATCTTTTTGTATTGGGCGGCAGCATCCTGCACTTTTTCGCCATCCTCCGGGGCGTGGTTTTGGTCTAATACCTCATAAAAAGGGGCTTAGGCAAAACAGCTTTCTCTCTAAAAGCTTTTTTGTCCAAGCCCCTTTTCTGATTAGGATCCTTTAAATAATTTTAATCTGACACATTTCCATTGCCTTCAAAGCGTTTTCATGGCTTTTTGGCGTCACCCCGGCACAGCAATCTTTGTCAACAATGATTTCCGTTTCTGGGAAAGCCGCTTTTAGGATCAGCGCGTTGCTGATCACACAGATATCAGTACAAAGACCCACAAGGATGATGGCGTCAAGATCCCCTTTTCCCTGCAGATAATGTGCCAAGGCCAGGGAACCGAAAGTGGGTTTATCGATCATCGTCTTCCCTTCCGCCAGCTCTCGGATATTGCGATGCAGCTGCCAACCGTCGGTATCTTTGATACAGTGCCTGACGGGAAGTTTTTGCCCCTCTCGGGTTTCAAGATAATTTTCTCCGTGGGTATCCCTGGTAAAAACGACTTCGCCGCCAAAATGGGTGATTTTATCAATCACACCTTGCAGAATACCACGGGCTTCCGCAGTGCCGAGAGCGCCGTCAATAAAATCGTTTTGCATATCGATTACCACTAAAACATCATTGGTTTTCATAAACCTCCTCCTTATCCTTAATCTTAACATGATCTTTTCTTGTTAATAACATCGCCAAAACAACGGCGGCCACCGCGGAGACGAATTTCCCGGCGATGAGGGCCGGAATCAGATCTGGGGCAACCCCCGCCGTGAAGCCCACATGGGCGGCAAACGAACCGTAAACAAGAAAGGCAGTTACCACCACCTTGCTCCTGGGCGTCATATCTTTAATCAGGGCAAAGACCGGCGTTGATGAGGCCGTTGTCAGCACCAAAGCGGAAATGCCCACACCATCGAGACCGACGGCGCGGCCGATTTGAGCCAGGGTTTTCCCGGCAAAACGGAGCAGCAAGCCCACAAGGGACAAAAAGCCGATGACGGAAATGGAGATATAACCGACGATCAGAAAGCCCACGCTAACCTCGTCCATGCCCTTTAAAAGGGTCACGCCGGTGAGAAAACGCAGAAAGGCGAGGATAATCCCGAGCACGCCGATGGCGCTGATCAGGCGGGCATACCAAAGACAGGCGGTAATCACCGCTTTTCTGAAAAAGAGCATACCGCATATGAGGAGAGCGCTCATGAAAATCACCGGCAGGCTGTTAACGATGATCGTGCCGAAAGAAAGTCCCATGGTGAGACCTCCGGCCATACAGCCCAAAGGCATCACGCTCAAACCGATGATATTGCCCTTGGCGAAAAGTGGATGATCCTCCCTGTCGGTGAGCTGAAAACCGATGGGCAAATAGTAGACAAGAACCGGCCCCAGTAAAGAGGCCATAACGACACCGCCGTAGAGACCAAGAGCGGCATCCTTCGCCATGGAAACCGCCAAGGAATAACCGCCCATATCGATGGCGAGAATGGAACCGAACATGGCGGGATCAGCGCCGATCAGCCCATAAAGCGGAGTCAGGAAATTACCGAGAACACGGCCGAAAACCGGTGCCAAACAAATGATCCCCACAATGCCTAAGGCGGTTTTTCCCATCAGCATAAAGCCTTCGTAAAACTTTGCCCCGGCACCGAGTTTGTTGCCGAGAATATAATCGATGCCGCCGATGACCACACCTGCCGCCACAAGCCAAAGCATCACTGTCTTAATCACCATTGTTTTACCTCTGTCTCCCATTATAAAAGATAAAACGCTGCTGTCAAGGAAATCCCCTCTTGACGAAATCAAATCATATGGTAAAATATTTATAAATCGTGGATATAGTTATAATAAATAAAGA
>CALFRX010000314.1 GCA_937919295.1 uncultured Peptococcaceae bacterium
GGCATACCTACGATACGTACTATATGTCCATCGGGCAGGGGGCTACCGTCGATACGGTGATCCAACTCGCAAGTTACGTCGCCACCATTGCCAATCATGGCGAACGCATGAAACCATATATTTGCCAGTCGATCTTAGATGACGACAGCAATGTGCTGAAAACCTTTGAGCCGGAAGTCGTGGATACCGTGGAACTTGATGAAGACGATTGGGCCACGCTGATCGCCGCCATGGAGGGCGTTGTCGGCGACGAGGGCGGTACGGCTACGAACCTTTTCTCCAGTCTGCCGCGGGAACTGATGCCCGCCGGGAAAACCGGTACCGCCCAGACCGGCCTCGCCGCTGACAACAGTGAATCCGATTACCACGGCGTTTTCATCGCCTTCGCTCCCGCCAATGATCCCAAGGTCGCCTTTGCCGGTTTAATTGAATATGGCCATCATGGCGGTTCCTCCGCCGGTTACGTCTGCCGGGACGCCTTTCGCGCCTATTTCGGATACGATGTTGATTACGACATTCTCTTGATGGACGATCTTGCTGCGGATAACCTTGATCAGACGACGCCGGAGCAAGATACCACTGCTGATGGCGCCGATTGAGGGCACTCTTTCCGTCGAATGATGATGGAAAAAAGTCGTTGTTCCAGGCAGCGGAATCAGTTATAATATCATTATTGTAAAAATCCTTTTGGAGGCGATGTATGATGACTGATTTTTGGGACAAAAATGACTTACCGAAAGGAAATACCGTATTGATTGAAGGCCCGCTCCGATCCGGTCATAAGATTGATTATGACGGTAATGTCGTGGTGATGGGCGATGTCAACGCCGGCGCGGAAGTTCGCGCCACAGGACATATCATCATTTTCGGGGCGCTTAGGGGCATGGTCCACAGCGGCGCCCAAGGAGATATCCACGCCAAAGTGCTGGCCTTAATGTTGTTTCCCACCCAACTGAGAATCGCAGACCATATTACCTGTCCTCCCCAAGGGTATGAAGAGATTGCCGGCAAGGCGCCGGAAGTCGCGCAGATCACCGGCGGCAAAGTCGTCATTGAACAGCTGATTGTGTAAAGCAGCGTAAAGGAGGCCATTATGGGGGAAGTCATTGTGATTACTTCCGGGAAGGGCGGCGTTGGCAAAACCACGACCACGGCCAATCTCGGCACAGCCTTAGCGATGATGGGGAAAAGAACCGTTTTGCTCGATACCGATATCGGTTTAAGGAATCTTGATGTTGTGATGGGCTTAGAAAACCGCATTGTTTTTAATCTGGTGGACGTGGCGGAAAACCGCTGCCGTCTCAACCAGGCCATGATCAAAGATAAAAAACTGGACACGCTGTCTTTGATCCCGGCGGCGCAAACGAGAGACAAAACAGCAATTACCGAAGCCCAAATGGAAAAAATAGCGCGTACTTTGAAAAAAGACTTTGATTATGTGCTCATCGACTGCCCCGCCGGCATTGAACAGGGTTTTAAAAACGCTGTCGCCGGCGCCGACAGGGCCCTTGTGGTGACCACGCCGGAGATCAGCGCCGTACGCGACGCTGACCGCGTCATCGGTCTTTTGGAAGCCGCGGGTTTGCCCCATCCGGAAGTGATCATCAACCGCGTTCGCTTCGATATGGTGCGCCGTGGTGAAATGATGGGGATCGACGACATCATCGATATTTTGGCGGTAGAGCTCATCGGCATTGTCGCCGATGATGAGGATATCGTAATTTCCACCAATAAGGGCGAGCCCATCGCCAAAAATCAACTGTCTGCCGCGGGAAAGAGTTTCCGCGACGTCGCCCGCAGACTTGCCGGCGAAAATGTTCCGTTTCAAGACGTCGGCGGCGGCAGAAGCCTATGGCGGAAGGTCTGCGCCGTATTTAACCGGTAGGGAGGTGCGGCATGGTCTTTTGGAAACGTCTCTTTGCAAAAAACACGTCAACACACAGTAAAAATACGGCCAAAAAACGGCTTCAACTCGTACTCGTTCAGGATCGCCTGAACATCGGCAGCGAAACGCTGGAAGGACTCAAAAATGACCTTATCGCGGTCATCGGCAAGCATCTTGAAATCGATGTAGAGGCAATGGACGTCAGTTTCTGCCGCGACGGCGAGCAGGTGGCGATCGTGGCCAACATCCCGGTATTACAGGGCTCCAAAGAAGCTGTTTAAAGGATAAATGAGCAGGAAGGAACCGTTTGTTTTAGACGATGAAACCAGTTAGAAACCAAAGAAAAGAACCAAAAAAATGGAGTTTTACCGCGGGGAAACCGCTGATCAGCCAGGAAACCCGCAGAAAAAAAGGAATCTATAATGATTTCGATTGGGGAACATTTGCGCTGTTTCTGCTGATTTTAGCCATCAGTCTGATCGTGATGAACTCCGCTTCAGCCAATGTCATCGAAGACGATCCCGGTTATTATTTCCGCAGGGAAGCGTTGATGATGGCCATTGGTTTCGGCGTTTTTGTTTTTGTCACCTTATTTGATTACCGTCGCGTGAAGGATTGGACAAGACCGATTTATCTCGGTATTTGCGTGCTTTTGCTGCTTACGCTGATTTTCGGCACCGGCGACGGTTCCAACCGCTGGCTCTTCGGGATCCAGCCTTCGGAACTATCCAAAGTCGTTATGATCGTACTCTTTGCCGCTTACCTTGATCAAAACCGCAAACTTCTCCAGGATCCGCGGTTTATTCTAAAAAGTATGCTCTATATGGCACTTCCCATGGGACTCGTGTTTTTAGAACCGGATCTCGGTACCTCCCTGGTCTTTTTTGTGATCATGCTGTCCATGCTCTATGTCGCCGGCGCAGACCGCAGAGTTTTTGGCCTCGTCGTCGGCGGTATAGCTGCCCTGATCATCGTGATCTTTACATCCCTTTATTTCTATACCGATGGCTTCACCGTTGCCCTCAGCCAGGATATTCCTCTTTTGCCGTTGAGAAAATACCAGCTGATGCGTCTGGCGATTTTTATCAATCCGGAAATGGACGCCCTCAGTTCAGGGTATCATATTATTCAGAGTAAAATCGCCATTGGCAGCGGCGGCCTCTTCGGGAAAGGTTACGAACAGGGCACCCAAGTACAGGGGAATTTCCTACCGGAACACCATACCGACTTCATTTTCGCCGTGATCGGGGAAGAGTTGGGATTTTTCATCACTGCCGGGATCCTGATTCTCTTCATGATCTTTTTGTTGCGCCTGGCGAAGAAATCTTTCAGCGCCCGGGATTTTTACGGCACGCTGATCATTGCCGGTGTTTGCACCATGATGATTTTCCAGGTTTTCATCAATGCCGGTATGGCCATGGGTATCATGCCCATTACCGGTTTGCCAATGCCCTTTTTCAGCTACGGCGGTACCAGCGTGATCGTGAATATGATGGCGGTGGCTCTCGTTTTCTCCGTCTCCTTGCGTGGTAAGAAACGACCGTGATTTTTTTATTTCCCGTGTCATATTTGGCTCCTTTGTCCAGTAGGATGATAGCAGAGTAAGGTAAGGGAGTGAGTGGCATGGGAAAATATTATAAACCCTTCCGCTATGCAGGCAAAACCAATGGTTTTCGGCGCTTTGGCAAAAGACGTAGCGGTAAAAAGATCGCCTTTATCGGCGGCGCCATTTTGGTTTTGCTTTTTACGGTAATGCAGTTTTCCCCGGCGGGAAGCGCGATAAAAACCGCTTTGGACAGCGGGAAAGACAGTGTTGTGACGGCTTTTCAGACAGCCTTTGCCTGGGGCCGCGACAAGCTTGGGCTTCCGGGAGACGCCTCCTTTGCCGTTCCCGTCAGTTCCGGCGTTGTTGTGGAGGAATTTGGCGTGGTTACCGATGCTGACGGCAACGAAGCCTATCACAACGGTATCGACATCCAGGTTCCCGTCGGCAGCGAAATCTTAGCCGCCGCCGATGGCAAGGTGACTGCCGTTGACCAGCATGACGACGGAACCTATTGGATCACCCTGCGTCACAAGGACGATTGGTCCACGGTATATGGGCGTCTCGGTGAAAGTAAAGTGGCCGTCGGCGACCAGGTGGCCAAAGGCGACGTATTGGGAACCCCCGCCAAGGAAATGCTTCACTTTTCCGTGTTGGAAAGCAGCACGGAAAAGGATCCCGTCCATTATTTTGAAACAGAAGAACAGATGTAACGAGGTAAATCATGAAACAGTATCACCACATTCCTGTTGAAAGGTTTTTAAACAGAGTACAGCGTCCCGGCCGTTACGTGGGCCGGGAATGGAATATTCCTCAAAAGAACTTCGAAAATGCCGATGTGCAGATGGTGATGGCCTTTCCCGATCTCTACGAGGTTGGCATGAGTCATCTCGGTCTGCGCATCCTTTATGAAGTCGTTAATCAAGCGGCGGATTTTGCCATGGAGCGGGTTATGGCCCCCGGCCCCGATTTGGAGGCGCTGCTCCGGGCGGAAGACACGCCGCTCTTTAGCTTGGAAACCAACAGGGCTGTGGGGGATTTTGATATCCTCGGTTTTTCCATTCAATATGAGCTTTCCGCCACCAACATTCTCAATATCTTAGATTTGAGCGGGCTCCCTCTGCGGGCTGCCCAGCGTGACCATACCCATGCCATCGTCATTGGCGGCGGCCCCTGTGTCTACAATCCGGAACCTTTCGCGCCCTTTTTTGACGTGCTGCTGATCGGGGAAGGGGAAGAGGCGATTTTGGAGTTTTTAGCCTTATACAAGGAAATGCGACCAGGAGAATCCGACGTCCACCGGGCCGCGTTTTTAGAAGCCGTTGCGAAAATCCAGGGCTTTTATGTCCCTGCTCTCTACCGGGAAGAAAACGGCGCGGTGGTGGCGTTGAAAGACGCTCCCGCCGTGGTAAAAAAACGCTATATCAAAGATCTCAATCAGGCGGTTTTCCCGCAAAAACCGTTGGTACCTCATACCTCCATTATCCACGACCGTGGCGTGCTGGAACTTTTTCGCGGTTGTCTTCGCGGTTGCCGCTTTTGTCAGGCCGGCATGATTTACCGTCCCCGCCGGGAAAAGACCGTGGACACTTTGGTTTGCGACGCGGCGGCGGTGATCCAAAACAGCGGCTACGATGAACTGGGCCTGCTCTCTCTCAGCACCCTGGATTACAGTCATATTGATACCCTCGTCCACACCTTGACGGAACAGTACAGCGACCAGGGCATCAGTCTGTCCCTGCCGTCTCTGCGCATGGACGCCTTCTCCGTGGAGCTTGCCAAAGAAGTGCAGAAAGTGCGCAAAGGCACCCTGACCTTAGCGCCGGAAGCCGGCAGTCAGCGGCTTAGGAACGTGATCAATAAAAACATCAGCGAAACGGATATTATCGATACGGCGGTCGCCGCTTTTCGCAACGGCTTTCACAGCCTGAAATTTTATCTGATGATCGGTCTGCCCTTTGAAGAAAAGGAAGATATCGAAGGCATCAAGGATCTGATCACCAAGGTGAAGAGAGCTGCAGGGAAAGGCTTGAATCTCAGCATCAGCATCGGCACCTTTGTGCCCAAAGCCCAGACTCCGTTTCAATATTGCGGCCAGGAAATGGGGGAAACCGTGGAGGCAAAGCAGCGCGACCTAAAAAGCTGGGCCAAAACACAAAAGGGCGTGCGCTTAAGCTATCATGATTTTAAGACAAGTTTCCTGGAAGCCGTCATCGCCAGAGGTGACCGGCACGTTGCCGATCTGATTGAACGCGCGTTTTATCTCGGCGCCCGGCTCGACGGCTGGAGCGAATATTTCCGCTATGATCTTTGGCTTCACGCCATAGAGGAAACGGGTATTGACGCCAAAAAATACGCGACCCGCTGGCTTTCCCCAGATCAGAACCTGCCTTGGGATCATATTTCCTGCGGCGTGAGCAAAGCCTTTTTACAGAAGGAATACGAAAAAGCCGCCGCGGCTTTAACCACGCCCCATTGTGCCGAAGATGCTTGCGCGGCCTGTGGCATCGGTTGCAGAAAGGCAGGGGAGAAACCATGAAATTTCGGATAAATTATGAAGTAAAAGGAACCCTCGCATTCCTTTCCCACCTGGAAATGATGCGCCTTTGGCAGCGGGCCATCCTCCGCAGCGGTCTCCCTGTAGCTTGGAGCAACGGCTTTAATCCCCGCCCTAAACTGTCTTTGGGGCCGGCCCGCGGCGTGGGTATTGAGGGGTGCAGCGAATATTTTGATGTCGAATGCAAAGCGAAGGTGGATCCGGAGGAGCTGGTAAAAAAGCTCAACGATATATTGCCCGAAGGTATCTTCATCCTCGCGGTACGGGAAATTCCCCAGTCCGGCAAGATGCTTGAGGCCATCATTGACGAAGCGGTCTACAAAGTGACCTTCCCCCAGGGCGTCCCCGCTGACGCCAAAGAAAAAGCCGCCGCCTTTCTCAAAGAAAAAACAGCGCCCTTTATCAGAAAAAGTCCCAAGGGCAGCAAAGAGGTGGATCTGAGGGCTTTTGTCAACGGTATTGAGATCAAAGAGGATGGGATCTACCTTTCACTGAAAACGAGTCCCGCCGGTTCCATTCGGGTAACGGAACTTTTGACAGTATTCGGATATTGGGATATAATAAAAGACATTAGAATACAGAGATTGGGGCTTTTTGTGACAGTGGGAACAAAAAGATTTACACCCTAAACGGAGCTGACTTATGGAAAAAGAAATCATTATCCGCGCGGAAAGCGATGAAACGCTTGTCGCCGTAATAGAAGACCGTCGCCTGGTTGAATTATATATTGACCGCGCCGATGAGGAACGTCTTACCGGCAATATTTATAAGGGGATCGTGGAAAACGTGCTCCCCGGTATGCAAGCTGCTTTTGTCGATATCGGCCTTAATAAGAACAGCTTTTTATATATCAGAGAAGTACTGCCCAAGATCTCTTTGGAAGAAGAGACGCCGCCCACCGCGGAAATCAGCGACCTGCTTAAAAAAGGCCAGGAGATCCTGATCCAGATCGTCAAAGAGCCGACGCCGACCAAAGGCGCTAGGGTGACGACGCATCTGACCTTAGCCGGGCGCTATCTTGTCTTGATGCCTACCGTATCTTACATCGGAATTTCCCGGCGGATCGAAGAGGAGGCGGAACGGGAACGCCTTTCCCGCCTGGCCGAAAATATCTGCCCCGAGGGCATGGGCGTTATCGTCCGTACCGTGGCCCAGGGAGCCGGAGAGGAAGAGCTGCTTGCTGATCTCA
>CALFRX010000315.1 GCA_937919295.1 uncultured Peptococcaceae bacterium
AATGCTACGGCGGCCCCGTGATCATCGTCGATTTCGGTACCGGCACCACCTTCGATTATGTTACGGAAAAAGGGGAGTATGCCGGTGGTGTGATCGCGCCGGGGATCGGCGTCTGCATTGAGGCTCTTTTTGCCAGGGCGGCAAAGCTTTCCAAAACAGAATACGTGAAACCCCCTTCGGTGGTGGGAAAAAACAGCGCCCACAGTATGCAGTCCGGCTTTTACTACGGTTTTGCCGGGCAAGTGGACGGGATCTTAAGCAAGATGATGGAAGAAATCGGCAACGATCAGATCAAAGTCGTCGCCACCGGCGGTTATGGCCGTCTCGTGGAGCGGGAAAGCAAGTACATCACTTCGGTAGATCCGTTTTTAACCCTCTACGGATTAAAGATGCTTTATGAAAGAAATCAATAAATCTAAATCAGGCTATGCGGAGCTGATCGGCACTTGTAGCCGTGAGGAGCCGTTTCCCGTGATCGCCGCGCCCATGGCCGGCATTACCGATAAGGTTTTCCGCCGCATCCTGCGGGAAATGGGGGCTTCCTTTTGCTTTACGGAGATGATCTGCGCTAAGGCGCTGGTCCATCAAAACCGCAAGACCTTTCAACTCATGGATATCAAGGGGGAAGAGGAGTTTTGCGGTGTGCAGCTTTTCGGCGCCGACCCTTGTGAGATGGCGGAAGCTGCCCGTCGGGCGGCGGCACAAGGCGCGAAGATCATTGATGTCAACATGGGTTGCCCTGTACCGAAAGTCGTCAATAACGACGAAGGCGCAGCGCTCCTGAAAAATATCCCCTTGGCTGGGGAGATCGTCGCGGCTATGGTCAAAGCCGTGGATGTGCCGGTCACCGTGAAACTGCGCCGCGGTTTCGACGGCGGCGAGGAAGGGCTAAAACTGGCCAAATGTGTGGAAAGCGCCGGAGCCGCCGCAGTGACGGTTCACGGCAGGGATCGCGCCCAGTATTATAACGGTAAAGCCGACTGGAATTTTATCGCGAAAGTGAAAGCGGCCCTGACCGTGCCGGTGATCGGCAACGGCGATATTTTTGAAGCTGCCGACGCCCTCAGCATGTTGCGGGAAACCGGCTGCGACGGCGTGATGGTCGCCAGGGGTATGCTGGGAAATCCTTGGCTACTTCAAAATATCAAAGCCATGCTGAGAAATAAGTCGGAAATCCTTCCCAGCGTTGATAGCCGTGTGGACCTTGCCCTGAGACAGCTAAGGGAAAGCGTGGCGCTGTACGGCCCTTGGCTTGGCGTTCGTTTTATGCGTAAGTTTCTCGGTTGGTACGTGAAAGGTTTCCGGGACGCCGCCGCTGCCCGGCACCGGCTCAATCAATTGACGGAAGTGGCTGCCATCGAAGACTTTTTGCGGGAACTGGCAGAAAAAAATAAAGATTTCCTGTAATATCCGGGAAAATCCGCTATTTTAGTATTTTTACTATATTTATAGAAGAAACCTTGACTTTTTCAGGAGAGGGAAATATAATGTATTGAATGGAAAATTTGATGGTTTTATCGTTGCGTCGATAAGACTGTCTTTTTCTATTACTTTTTTCAGTAGATTGATAGTCAAAGGAGTATATCATGAGCGAAGAACAAGAAGTCCTGTTAACAGCGGAAGGCTTTAAGAAATTAGAGGACGAATTGGAAAACTTGAAGACGGTCCGCAGAAGAGAAGTGGCTGCCCGGATCAAGCAAGCGATTGACTTCGGCGATCTTTCGGAAAACTCCGAATATGACGATGCCAAAAACGAGCAGGCGTTCATTGAGGGACGCATCGTGGAATTAGGCAGCAAACTGTCCCATGCAAAAATCATCATGGAAGCAGCCGGCGCAAAAAAGGCGATGATGGGCTCTACCATTGTGTTAGAGGATATGGAAACCGGCGAAGAGATGACGTATACCATTGTCGGCTCCATGGAGGCCGACCCCATGCAGAATAAGATTTCCAACGAATCTCCTGTGGGCCACAGCATTTTAGGCAAAGCTGTCGGCGCCGTCGTGGATGTCCAGGCACCGGCAGGCACCTTAAAGTATAAAATTACTGATATCAAAAAGTGAGGATATTTCCATGGCAGAAAAGGATCTCAATGAAAATATTGGGGCCAAGCAGGATCTCAATGACCAGATGATTGTCCGCCGCGGCAAAATGGAAGAATTCAGGAGCCTGGGGCTGGATCCCTTTGGCCACCGCTTTCAGCGCACCGCCTATTCGACGGATATCACCGAGCATTTTGAGGAAATGGAAGGCAAGAGCGTTGCTGTTACCGGGCGTATTATGTCCGTGCGGGGCCACGGTAAAGTTTCCTTTATGGAAATCAGCGATATCAAAGGAACGCTTCAGCTTTTCTTTAAAATCGACGTGCTGGGAGAAGAAAACTTCAAACAGATTAAATTACTGGATATCGGCGATATCATCGGTGTCAACGGCGAAGTCTTCCGTACCCAGCGGGGGCAGATCTCCGTCCGTGTGGAGCGGTGGGAGATTCTCTCTAAGAGTTTAAGACCGTTGCCGGAAAAATTCCACGGCTTGACCGATACGGAAATTCGCTACCGTCAGCGTTATGTGGATTTGATTATGAATCCCGAAGTCAAGGACGTTTTTATCAAACGCTCTAAGATCATCAGCGCCATCCGCCATTATCTTGACAGTCACGGGTATATGGAAGTGGAGACACCGGTACTCCATACTTTGGCCGGCGGCGCCGCGGCGCGTCCCTTCATCACCCATCACAATACCCTCGATATGGAAATGTACCTCCGTATCGCCCTGGAACTTCATCTGAAGCGGCTCATTGTCGGCGGTTTGGAAAAGGTCTATGAAATCGGCCGCGTTTTCAGGAATGAAGGCATCGACATTCGTCATAATCCGGAATTTACGCTGATGGAATTATATGAAGCCTTTTCTGATTACGAAGGTATGATTGAACTGACGGAAGATCTTTTGAAAAATGTTTGCCTCGCCGTGAACGGCACCACCACTGTGGTTTGCCAAGGTGAGACCATCGACTTTTCCCATTTTGAACGCATGACCATGGTGGAAGCGGTTAAAAAGTACAGCGGCATCGACTATTATGCTTATGACACTGTGGCGGAAATGAAAAAAGCTATTGCGGAAAAAGGTATTGACCTGGAGGATAACGATACCTCCACGAAAGGATATTTGCTGAACGCGCTCTTTGACGTGACGGTGGAAAAGCATCTGATTCAGCCTACCGTCATCATGGATTACCCCATCGAAATTTCGCCCCTGGCAAAAAAAATGGACGATCCCAACTTTACCTATCGCTTTGAAGGTTTTGTTTTGGGCCGGGAACTGTGCAACGCCTTTTCGGAGCTGAACGATCCCATTGATCAAAGGGAACGTTTTGAGCGGCAGATGGATTTGAGAAAAGAGGGCGATGAAGAAGCCAATCCTTTGGATGAAGATTACCTCACCGCCATGGAATACGGCCTCGCGCCCACCGGCGGCATCGGCATCGGCATCGACCGCTTGGTGATGCTTTTGACGGATAGCGCGTCCATTAGAGACGTCCTGCTATTCCCGACGATGAAACAGAGAGAGTAGTATTTTTGAAGCCATTGTGTCAATATTCGGAAAAAGCAAAAAAAACGAAAAAAATGATAGTAGGGTGTTGACATTAGCGTCTAAAAGTGATATATTAATAAACGCCCCACCGAGTGGGGCATCTTACACCGGTCTTTGGGAACTGAACAGTAGAGCTTGTGAGTATCGGGCCGCGGAGCGATCTGCGGTGGTAGATACAGGGTCTTGGTTAATGTTGATGTAAGGCATTGACTGAGTTAAA
>CALFRX010000316.1 GCA_937919295.1 uncultured Peptococcaceae bacterium
AAAACGGCTTTGATCCGCTCCGGTTCGTCTTTGCGGGCGCGTACCGCCACATAGGGCGTCCGCAGATTGCGGGCGGTTTCCATCAACGACACCACGGTTTCCCTTGTTTCCTCCCCGGCGGCGGAAAGGTCTGAGGAGCTGTCGATACAGGGCACCGTGAGTTTTTTGTCCCGCAGCAAGCGGGAAGTCGCCGCGATGTTATATTTATGGAAGGGACCGCCTTTGCCGATCAGCCCTTGATCCTTTTGTATATTATAGACTTCGATGCCCCTAAAATGCAGATCAACGGCGGTTTCGATCATCTCGTGCCAAGAGAAATCGCTCCAGCCCCGGGAAGAAAAGGAAAGATTCATACTTCAGCCTCCTCATAAACGATCTTATTCAACGCGCTGACGTAAGCACGGATACCGGCGCCGACGATGTCGGTAGAAATGCCGCGGCCGGAATAAAGTTTACCGTTATCCCTCAGCTTGACAATGGTTTCCCCCATGGCTTCCCGACCTTCGGTAACGGCCTGGATTTGGAAATCGTCCAGTTCATAGTGATGGCCGACGATCTGTTCGATGGCCAAAAAAGCCGCATCTACCGGGCCGTCTCCGGTGGAAATGCCCTCCAAAAGCTGACCGTCCTTCCTGAGCTTGATATGGGCGGTGGCGGTGATGATATTGCCACTATTAATCACATAGCTTTCCACACGATAAACCGGGGGCACCTGGAGCGCCGCCGAGGCCACGATGGCTTCCATTTCCTTGCTGCCGACGCTTTCTTTTTTGGCGGCAATGCGCAGAAACCCTTCGTAAACACGAGCGCCGTCCTCTTCGGAGAGTTCGTAGCCGAGTTTTTTGACGGCTTTTAGCACAGCGGGAAGCTCGTCATGAATGGTCAGCGCCGCAATCTTGCTTTCCTCTTCGCGGACACCGTAATCAAAAGGAGATTTTTTACTTCTTGTAGTGGAACAGATCCAGACGATCTGGCTTAAAATTCGCTGTATTTCCGTTTGCCGGATGGCACAGGTTACATCAAAGGCGGCGCCTTTGACGGCCACGATCTTGGCGATATTCTCCAAGGAGGCTGTAACATCACCGTAGGATACGGTTTTCACCTCTGAGGCGCCGTGGCGGATGGCGGCCACAGCCACAGAATCGGCCAAAGACAGATCATTGGTGCAGTAGACGCCAAGGCGTACCTCACTTAAAAGGGGAACATCTGCCATGAGCCGGTCAAGGAACGCGGCGAACTCATCGGGTAGCAGCGTACCGGCATTGTCGCAAATCGTTACGACCTTGGCGCCGGCTTTCATCGCCGTGATCAGCGCCTCCTCTAAAAATTCCTTTTCCGCCCGGGTGGCGTCGTAGGCCAAAAATTCCACCTCACTGCAGAGGGAAGCGGCGTAGGTGATTGTGTTATGAATGGCGGTGATGATCTCCGCGGGCTTTTTATGGCAAACATATTCCATCTGCACGGAACTCACCGGCACACTGATCTGTAAACGATATTTTTTCGCCTCTTTTACTGCGTCATAAGCAAGATCTACGCTTTTTTCCGTCCATGATACCGGTACGGCCAAAGTGCTTTTTTCCACAACGGCGGCTAAGGATTTGATCAGAAGGCTGTCGGTTTTTACGTTTTCGATGGGGTTCACTTCGATCACCGAGACATTGAGCCGGTCGAGTAATTTGGCGAGCTCAATCTTTTCTTTAAAGCTCAAACTAAAATCCCCGGACCTTGCCGCTTCTTTCATCGTAATGTCGCTGATAGAAATTTCTTTCATAAAATATCTCTCCTTATCAATCATGAAATGTCGTTGTCCTCAAAGCTCTTATCAAGGCGTATCAGCCCCAGAGGCAATCCTCCAATAAAAAAGCCCTGGAATCAATATTCCAGGGACGAATCAACACTCCGCGGTACCACCCTCATTACTGTCTGCCTCACGGCAAACAGTCACTCTCGAACTCCAACAAGTTCAAAGCCGGTAACGGGGCAACCGTGTTTCATTACTTGCCATGGCTTTCACAAAACCTACTCGGGAAGGAGACCGCCTCTAATCATTGCTGCCGCCTCGCACCATACGGCGGTTCTCTGGAATGCTTTGATCAGGGCTTAATTCCGTCAATGTATTTTATGATATTGGATTTAATCTATCACAGATTTTCTTCTCTGTCAAGAATAATTTTATTACCCGCCAAGGGCAAAAAACAACATGAGGGAGAGCAGGAAAGCAAGCATACTGGCAAAGGTACCCCAGATTAGTTCTTGCGCCGTATGGCGTTTCGTCTCCAGGGAGGCCCAAAAGATCAGCGCGTAAAGCATTATGCCCCA
>CALFRX010000317.1 GCA_937919295.1 uncultured Peptococcaceae bacterium
GGTGATCGGACCATATCCATAAACTCCGATGTCATCAATTGTTTTCGTTTCACCAAAGAGCGTAACGCCTTCCTCACTTAATGTCGTATCATCAATATAATCCGTGTCCACGCAGGTCACCGTCGTCGAGGATATGGTGATATCAATGTTTTTCTTCATCGAGTCCGTATTAAACTGGAAGGGCTGGCTGAATAGCGTTGTAGTATAGCTCAAAAGTGAATAGTTCTCTTCATTGTGGAGCGTATTGGCGAGCACGCCGTCATTAATTTTCAACAGATACACCGTTCCGCTGGTCTGTGAATCAAAGTAATAATACAAGATATATCCCTTGATATACCCGGACTCATCTATTCCGGTGTTGATCAAAAAGCCGGCGCCTTCCAACGTGTGTGTGTAGACCTTTGATGCATCGATATCAAAATTGACTGTTTTTTGGCTGCCCGCGTCCATCGGGTAAATCAAGAAATCCTTGTAAGCGGGGGCGCTGTATCCAATAAAGGTTATGTCGGCATTGTTTTCATGATCAATACTCGTATAAATATGCTTATCCCGCAAATAAACCCAATCCATGTTTCCGGGGGAGGTTATATCGGTAACAAAAAGATCGCTCTCACTGAAATGATCATTGATATAACTCGAAATAGAATTATATGCCTTCGTGCCGTAGGTTGTGATATAACGGTCATAATAGAAATCATGAATAATAGTATTTTTTTCAGTGTCACCGAGCATCGGATAGATCAATTCACCGTACGCGGGTAAAAAACCGTATCTGTTATAATAGCTTTCATCACCGGCAATATAGGTATAATATTCGCTGAGGTTGGTAAAGGTAGTTCCCCATCTTGAATTGATACCCGCCACAATCAGAGGCTCCAATGCTATTTTTTCAGAATCACTGAGATTTTCATACGGGTATTTCTCAGCCGTATACCAATACAAATAATCTCTATCGCTAAAAGTAGACAGATCGGCTACATCCGTCGTATATGCCGACCAAAGTGTGTCGTGAAGAATCTGCTCGGCAGATAATATAGCTGACATTGGATATTCATACTCGTATTCCATATAATAATCATACGGATGCTTGCCCGAAAAATCATTCCAATCCGCAGGTTTAGACCCGTCGGCTGGATAATCTGGGTTATAATAGTGGTCGTAGACATACCAGTCGTCAAAATTCGCCAGGCTGACATTTGACTGTACCTTACTGATGTTTACAGTATCCGAAATGGAACCCATATTCCCAAGTGCAGCCTTGAGCTGGTCAACAAACTCATTGGTATCGCCACTATAAGTGTTATCCGCGGCTATCAGTACGTCGATATTCGTATTATTGGGGTATACCGCTGTGTGATCGGAGTTAAAAGCCACTGCACTTGAAGATAGCATAGATACAACCAAAATAACCGCCAGTGAAATACTTAATAACTTTTTATTCATTTTTCCCCTCCTTAAAATCTTTTTTACCAGGTGCATCCTTCCCTTTCTTAAAAGACAAGTCGCCATATTCCTTTCTTCCTTCATACTCACAAACTATTTTCTTGTTCATGTTTTCTTTCATCTTCCAGAACAGTTGTTCACAGTCTGCTTTATGGCATAATACCACTTGATAAATCTAACCTTAGATCCGAATTTCAAGGCTCAGAGATTTTTCCTCCTTTGGCGTGAGGCTTTTGATGCCTTTCTCCTGGACCGTGATGGCCTGGTTCCCGGATGCCGCAAAGAAGCGCGTCAGCCTTCCTCTGCTGATCCGCAAATCGCAGCTCTTTGTCTTACAGAAGCCCGTTTTCAGGTGGAATTCACAACCCCATTTCACCTCGCTTTCATCTCCACTCTATCTCTTTGAAAAAATTATATTTAATTTATGTGTTGGATTAAACAGCTTAGAGGAATTTGTCAATGTCAAATGCCTGACATGATTCATGCCAGAAAAAGCTGATTGCGGATCATTTATCGAATAAGTCGTCTTCACCATTAGAATAACCTACCCAAACGGGTAGGTTATTTCTATGGTGGAGACGGAGGGATTTACCCCTTCGGGCATAAACTTCGAATCCTGCAGTCAACATAATAAAAATCACCTACCCAAACGGGTAGGTTATTTCTATGGTAGAGACGGAGGGATTTACCCCTTCGGGCATAAACTTCGAATCCTACAGTCAACATAATAAAAATCACCTACCCAAATGGGTAGGTGATTTTTATGGTGGAGACGGAGGGATTCGAACCCTTGACCTCTCGGATGCGAACCGAACGCTCTCCCAGCTGAGCTACGCCCCCAAGTAGAGTATATTGTATCACGTTTTTTTCATTCACGCAACTTCTTTTTGATAAAAACTGAATCAGGAGGCACAATAATCCCAAAAAGTACAGGTGATAATATGACTTCTTTCCTACCCACTTTCGGCGAATTTGTGATACGGGGCTTTGTCTCCTTAGGCTTGCTTTTTGTGATGGCCAAAGTAATTGGCCCCCGCCAGATTGCCCAGATGACCTTTTACGATTATATCCTCGGCATTTCCACCGGTTCCATCGCCGCCGCCATGGCCGTGGACGACCAAATCCCTATTTGGGTCGGAGCATTGGCTTTGACAATTTACGCTTTTGTCTCCATGGGTATGGCGTTTTGGGGTAGCAAAAGTATCCTTGCCCGCCGTTTTTTCACCGGCAAACCGGAAATTTTGCTATATAAGGGACGATTTTTAGAAAAGAATCTAAAGAAAAACCATCTCGATATGAACGATATCACCAGCCTCAGCCGGGTCAACAGCTACTTCGATCTAAACGACCTGGAATATATTATCATCGAACCCAACGGCGCCCTCTCCTTTTTGCCCAAAAGCGAAAAAGCGCCCCTGACCCCCAGGGATATGCAGATCTTCCCCTCTCCTGCCGCTCTATCGGCCAATGTCATCATCGACGGCCATGTCATGGAAAATCATCTGAAGGCCATCGGCAAGACCGGTCACTGGCTTAAAGACCAACTGCTGACACTGAACATCCACAACGAAAACGATGTCCTTTTAGCCGTTGCCGACGAAAACGGCAAATTCCGTGCCTATTTAAAGAACGGAAAAGAAAAAAATACCGACCTTTTCGATTGACTGTCCTTAAACAAGAACGCATATCATTGAAAAAGCCGTCATAAAATCCAATTAATCGACGCATGATCCGGAGTGCTTCATGAAACAGCTTGTCTTGATTCGGACTTTTCGGCCGTATACAGTCTTTTATTTTGCCATCGTGCTCTGCTGTGCCTTATTGGTGGTTCCCGTCATCACCTACGCGGAAAAAACCTCGGCCGTTAAAAGCGGGAAAACCCTTAGCGGCAAAATCATCGCCATCGACGCAGGCCACGGCGGCAGCGACCCCGGCGCCATCGGCTTTAACGGCACGGCGGAAAAAGAGATCAATCTGATTCTCGCCAAAAATCTGCAAGCACTTTTAGAGGAAAAAGGCGCCATTGTCATTATGACCCGCACTGACGATACCATATACAGCGAC
Organism: uncultured Peptococcaceae bacterium; assembly: GCA_937919295.1. Classification (GTDB taxonomy): domain Bacteria; phylum Bacillota; class Dehalobacteriia; order UBA7702; family UBA7702; genus UBA7702. Next base: position 3,508 of record CALFRX010000317.1, read on the forward strand.
GTTAAAAAAGAAGATCTCGACCACCGCGCGAAAATCGTAACCAAAAAGAACGCGGAGCTCTTCATCAGCATCCAGTGTAACGCTGTTCCCGGCAGTACCTACCACGGAGCCCAGGTGTTCTATTATCCCGAATCGAAAGAAGGCAAGCTCTTAGCCGAGTCCATTCAAGATAGCCTCGTAGAAAAACTGAAAAACACCGATCGCAAAGCTTTGACTTTGAGCAGTGCCTACATTATGTACGTTCTCGATATCCCGGCCATCATCGTGGAGACCGGTTTTCTCTCCAATCCCGAAGAGGAAACCCTTTTGAACGACAAGAACTACCAGGAAAAAGTCGTCGCCGCCATTTATGGCGGTATCGTCGATTATTATAATAAGAAAGATTCCCAAGAATCCTGGCTCGATTTTATTTTTGACCGTCTGCATAAGTCGTGATCTCGTAACCGCTGCCGTCGCTGATCACGGTAACGGCGCCGACCAAATCCGTGCGAAAACAGCCGATGCTTTGCGCCGCGCAATAGTCGATGATTCCTTCATAGGGGTGGCCGTAGCTGTTTTTACCGACGCTTACCACCATATTTTCCGGGGACACCACCTCATAAAAGTCCTCATCATAGCTGTATTTGCTGCCGTGATGGGGAATTTTCAAGATATCGGCGCTGATGTCCTGCCCCGAAGTTAACAGGGAGTTTATGCCGCCTGCCTCAACGTCGCCGGTAAAGAGCACGGAAAAGTCACCGTAGGAAAGGCGCGCCACCATACTGAGCTCATTGCCGTAAGCCTCTTCCGCCCCATCGGGATAGAAGATCTCCAATGTCGTATTTCCTCCCAGGTCGAGGACATCCCCGGCAGAAACCCAGGTGAGCCCGGCGCCGTCGGCCATGGCCTGGGCGGAGAGTTCAGCATAAGTGTAGCCCGCAGCCTTAGCCAGAACATAGGAAGAAATCCCAAAAAACTCATTGAGATAAGCCACGCCGCCGCTGTGGTCCGTATCGTTATGGGAAAGAATCATGCGATCAATATGATTTACCCCCTGATACAGGAGGTAGGGACGGATGATATAATAAACCTCCGCGTTGTTTCCTTTGTCGCAGGCATCAATCATCAGGTCTTCCCCTGCCGGTGTATGGATATAGATAGCGTCGCCTTCCCCCACCGCAAGGAAGGTCACGGTAAGCTCGTCCCGGTTCTGCCCCAGGGGCAGCAAAAACAAGACGAAACAGGCGCTCATTAGCAGTGCCGATAATGCTTTCCGCTGCCGCAGCCAGGGCAAGACAAGGATCAGAGCAATCACCGCATACATCAGGAGCAGCAGCCAAACACTGAAATCACCCTTGAATAAATAGGCGAAGGGCAGCGCTGTGGCGGCGGTGACGCCCTTGACGATCAACGTACCCAGTAAGCCACAAGGAATCAAAAACAAAACGCCCAGAGGTGGCCAAAAAGCAGCAACGATCAGGGCGGCGAAACATAGGATCACCATAACCCGACAATCAGACAACTGACCGTGCTGACCAGCAATGTGACGATGCTGATAATATGGAAGTAATAGGCCAGCAAAGGCGTCATGCCGATTTGTGCCGCCACTGTTACGAGGAGGGCGTCTTTGCCGTAAAAATCCTTTTTGACCAGCAGGTTAAGCCAAGGCATCACAAAGAGGATGGAGAACATCGCTAAAAACGATAACTGAAAACTAACCTGAAACAGTGTAGCGGGGCTCCACAGTAAGATCAGCAGGGAAGCCATGGCCAAGCCGTTGAAGTGATTCTTTTCGCGGCCGAAAAGGTCGGCGCCGTAGATCATCAAACACATGATCGAGGCCCGCAGTACCGGCGCAGAAAATCCGGTCATGGCGCCATAGAAAAACAGGCATACGGCGATCAGCAGCAGTTTTTGCAATCTGCCCTGCTTCATCAACTGGCAAAGCAAGGATAAAAACAGCACGATGTAACCGACATGCAGACCGGACACAGAAAAACAATGGTAAATGCCGCTTTTCATCAGCACATCCGAGGTGGACGCGTCAATATCCGACGTGTCACCAAAGAAAATACCGTCGATCACGCCGCGCTGCTCCGGGGGAAGATAAGCAAGAGCCGCGGCAAAACGATGTTTAAGCCAATAGGCAAGCTCCATCAAGCCATGACCGTTCCCTGCTGAGAGCTTCGTAACACTGCCACCGTAAAGAGCGGAAAGGACGCCGTAAAGGCCCCGCTCCTCCAAATAGTGCTGATAATCGAAACCGCCGGGATTCGCCACTTGGGACAATAAAAAATCACCGGTGACCGTTATTTCGTCACCATAGACCAGGTTGCTTTGGCGCGGCGCGAGAACATAGATTTTTACCGATTCCGCCAGGGGTTCTCCATCCTTAGAGGTAACGGAAAGAATGCACTTCAAGCCCGTCGCCGTTGAAGTCGGATCGCTGACCACAAATCCTTCTACGGTCACGGTTTGCTCTGGGCTGAAGGGGTTTTCCGGCAGTTGCGCTTCCCTCACTTCACCATAACAGAAACCAAAGGCGAAAACGAGGCCCAAAAGACAAACATACCAGGGAAACCCCTTGAATGAACGCAGTACAAAAAAGACAGCCGCTCCCAAAACCATCAGCAGAAAACAGATGCTGATATGACCCTGGACAAAGCGGCTGCCAATCAAAGACAGCATATAAGTTACGGCGAAAAGAAAGAATGGCGTTCTCATTTAATCCACCGTTAAATACTCTTTAAGATGATTGTATTTCGCATCCCCCATAACACCGTAGGTCACGAGATCATACGTATCGGCAAAAACACCCGCCTCCGACCGGGCGTTGAGAATCTTCGCGGCGGTTACTTCGCCAATGCCGTTCACCGACATCAGCTCATCATAACCAGCGGTGTTGATGTTAACGATTTCCTCTCCGGCAGCGCCGGTTTCCGTGGAAGCAGCTTGATCCGGTGCGATTGAAACGTTTTCCGCTTTCTCTGCCGTATCGGCCTCTACCGCACCACCGTAAACAAAACCGTTGGCCATCAAAATATGCTGGCCAAAAAGTGCGCCGCCGCCAAAAAACGCGGCGCCGTAGAGCAATATCACCATGATCATTAACGTTTTTTTCTGGTTCATTTGCAAGAATCTTTCCAATTGACAAAAAAGGAAAACCCATAGTATAATGAGAATTGCGCAGAAAAACACTTTAGGGCCTATAGCTCAGCGGTAGAGCCCCCGGCTCATAACCGGTTGGTCCCTGGTTCGATCCCAGGTGGGCCCACCATGAAAGTTCGGCTTTGGCCGAACTTTCTTTTACCATATTTCTATTATAAAGAACATTTATAAAATGTCAATCCATAAGAAAAAAAACGTTTTAGACGCCTTTATTTGTGAAAAAAGGCGTCTTTTAATATAAAGTTGTTTTTACGAAACGTCAACAACCCCTCTTTGCGCATTTTAGAGAGTTCCGCGGAAAGAGCGGAGCGGTCGGCGCCTAAATAATCGGCCATGCCCTGGCGGTCAAAATCAATGCTAAAATCGCGGCTGTTCATCAGTTCGCTTTGTTCCGTAAGATACGATACGATCTTTTTGCGCAGGGAGTGCTGGGAAATATGACGAAACTTACGAATCATGCGCAGGTTGCTTAAGGCCAAAACCCGCACGAGATTAAAAAGCAACTGCTGATGGGTGGTAAAAGACAGCGCGCAGTTCCAGAAGATCGTATCGATATCGATGATCAAAACACGACAGTGATCCCCGGCGGCAACGATGCTGAGGTTATCACTCTCTTCCTCCACTGCCACAGATGAGCCAAAAATCTCGTTTTTCCGCCAATCCGCCAAAATTGTACGGCTGCCGTCGCTTTCTTCTGAAAGTACGAAAACGCGGCCGTCCAGCACAATACCGAAACGTTTTTCCGTATCGCCGCTTCTGATGATATAGCCGTCTTTACGGTAGTTACAGACCGTGGCGTGGAGACAACTGAATACCTTGGGCAGTTCCTCCTCGACGATCCCTGTAAACAGCGCAGTTCTGCCGAGTTCCGCAAAGTCCGGGGCTTCAATAATGAACATAAAAAATCGCCCTTTCGTTGTAATAACAACAGAATTTTATTATATTATACATTATAATGGAGAAAAATAATAGGAGGTGTTTTATGAAACATACATTTTGTATCTGCCGACATTGCGGAAACCAGATTACGTTCATCGAAGACAGCAGCGTTCCCATTGTATGCTGCGGTGAAAAGATGGAAGTACTGATTCCTGGAACCACCGATGCGGCGCAAGAAAAACATGTCCCCGTCATAGAGAGAAACGGCAACAAAGTAACAGTTAAAGTCGGCTCTGTCGCGCATCCCATGACAGAACAACACTACATCATGTGGATCGCCTTAGGGACGAAAGACGGCCTTTTGCTGAAGAAACTAACCCCATCCGACACCCCCGTAGCAGAATTCCTCGTCGACGAAGGCGAAGAAGTCACGGCCTATGAATTCTGCAATCTGCATAATTTATGGAAAGCGTAAAAACGCGCAATCCTTTTGGCAAGAGCTTACAAGAACATCCGCTGCGGTGGAACTAAGGATCTAAAGCCAAGAAGGATCTTTGCGCTGAAGCCCAAAAGATTGCTTTTAACGCGCCCTGAAAACCAGGCGTCAACGGCAGGCTTCGGCTTTCGGACTTTTGCCGCGATCAGGGAATGACAGGAGGAAAATATGGACGCAACCATTGCAGTCATCGGCATCATCGTAAAAGATCTTGATGTTATTCGCGAACTCAATGAAATTCTAAGCAGCTATGATCAGTATATCGTCGGCCGTATGGGCCTTCCCCATCAAAAAATGGAATTACGCGTAATCAGTATTGTGATAGACGCTCCCGTGGATATCATCGGCTTTTTTGCCGGCAAGGTAGCCAACTTAAACGGAGTGGCAATCAACACAGTTTACGCATAAATGAAAGAAAAGAGGTTTTATCCATGAAATGTGAAAAATGCGGCGCCGAAATCAATGGCGATGAAATCTATGAAACCAATGGCAGAAAAGTTTGTGAAGATTGTTCTATGACTTTGAATTCTTATTCCAGCCCTAAGAAAAGTTGTACCCAATAAATTTTTGCGTCTCTCAACATCCTGAAATTGAAAAAAATATCACTGTAAAGCGGCGGTTGTAGACAAATGCAACCGCCTCTTCACCAAAAGCAACGAGGTATCGATATGTATTGTGTAAAAAAAATCAGTGAGGACCTTACCTGGATCGGCGGCAATAACCGCAGTCAGACTCTTTTTGAAAACGTATATCCCATTCCCGAAGGTGTTTCCTATAACTCCTACTTTCTCGACGACGAGAAAACCGTCGCTTTCGATACCGTGGATTACGCGATTTCCCGCCGCTACCTGGAAAACCTCGCCTTTGTGCTGGACGGCAGAAAACTCGATTATCTCGTCGTCAACCACATGGAACCCGACCACGCCTCGGTCATTGAGATCGTGGCGCAAAAATATCCCGAAATGACCCTTGTCTGCAATGACAAAACCCTTAAAATGATCCGGCAATTCTTCACTTTCGATGTGGAAAGCCGCGTCCATCTTGTCAAAGAAGGCGATACCCTCTCCACCGGCAAGCATAACCTTCAATTCATCATGGCGCCGATGGTTCATTGGCCCGAAGTGATGATGACCTATGACAGCACCGATAAAACCCTTTTCTCCGCCGACGCTTTCGGCACCTTCGGCACGCTGGACGGAAAGATCTTCAACGACGAATTCGATTACGACCGCGTTTTTCTCGACCGCGCCCGGCGCTATTACGCCAACATTGTCGGCAAATACGGTTTTCAGGTGCAAGGGGTATTGAAAAAAGCCGCGGCCCTGGATATTCAAAAGATCTGCCCCCTTCACGGGCCGGTCTGGAGAAGCAACCTCGGCTATATTCTCTACAAATACAACCTTTGGAGCACTTATCAACCGGAAGAAGACGGTGTAGTGATCGTCTACGGTTCCATGTATGGCGGCACCGAGAATTTGGCGGAAGTTTTAGCCGCTCGCCTGGCGGATCAGGGTATCAATCATATTGTCTGCTACGACGCGGCCAAAACCGAAAATTCTTACCTCATCGGCGAAGTATGGAAATACAGCCATATTGTGCTGGCTTCCCCCACCCATAATACGAACATCTACGCGCCGATGGAAAACTTTATCACCCACATGGAACACCTGAACGTACAAAACAGAGTCGCCGCCGTGCTGGACAATGGCTGCTGGGTACCGCAGGCGGGACAAAAAATCAAAAGCCGTCTAACGGAGATGAAGAACATGACAGTTTTGGAACCTTCGGTATCCGTCAAATCCGTGATGCAGGAAGAGCACTGGGACGCCATGAACGCACTGGTCAAAGCGATTGCCGCTTCTCTACAGTAAGGAGATTTTTTATGGACAATAAAGCAATGTTTCACATCAGCTACGGCCTCTATGTTGTAACCGCCCAAAACGGCCAAAAGGACAACGGCTTCATCAACAATACTTTTATGCAGGTTACCACGAATCCTAACCGCGTCATTTTGGCAATCAATAAAGCCAATTACACCCACGACATGATCTTGGCCACAGGAAAATTCAATGTCTCGTTGCTGACCACGGCAACGCCCTTTTCCGTTTTTAAGCATTTCGGTTTCCAAAGCGGGCGGGACGTCAATAAATTCGCCGATTGCAGCGAGATCAAACGCAGCGAAAACGGGCTGATCTATCTAAACAAATACACAAACGGCTACATTTCCGGCCAGGTTGTCGCCACCACTGATTTCGGCACCCACACGATGTTCATTGCCGATGTCAGCGACGCGGTGGTTTTGAACGACGAAACTTCCCTGACTTACGATTTCTATATGAAATTCATCAAACCGCAACCCAAAAAGACGAAGAAAAAGGGATGGAGATGTCGGATCTGCGGTTACGTTTACGAAGGGGAAATTCTGCCCCCTGACTTCATCTGTCCCATCTGTAAACACGGCGCCGCTGATTTCGAACCCATTGAAAGCGACGAGCTCGATAAAGACCGGGCCGACCTCGCCGGCACCAAAACCGAAGCCAACCTCAAGGAGGCCTTTGCCGGAGAAAGTCAGGCCCGCAATAAATATACTTATTATGCGGGGCAGGCTCGGCGCGATGGCTTTGAAAAGATCGCGGCAACCTTTGACGAGACCGCTTTCAATGAGCAGGAACACGCCAAAATTTGGTTCTCCGAACTCCACGGCGACGTCATACCGTCCACGGAAGACAACCTGAAAGACGCGGCCGGCGGTGAAATGGACGAATGGCAGAAGATGTATCCTCGGATGGCAAAGGAAGCCCGGGAAGAAGGCTTCAACGAACTCGCCGCGCTCTTTGACGGTGTGGCCGCCATTGAAAAAAGACACGAAGCCCGCTATCGCCGTCTCCTCAAAGAGGTACAAGAAGAAAAAGTATTCATTGCCGATACAGAGGTTACCTGGGTTTGCAGAAATTGCGGCTATGAGTATACCGGGAAGGAAGCGCCTAAATTCTGTCCTGTGTGCAAATACGGTCAGAGTTATTTCGAACAAGAGGTTCGCTAATTGCCACAGCACAAATAACGCATAAAAATAAAATCATAATGCCCAAGTCCGGAGCAGCGCTGGTTCAGACACTGTTTTGGACGATGGCGCAGAAGAGGTGAAATGATGACCTATAA
>CALFRX010000318.1 GCA_937919295.1 uncultured Peptococcaceae bacterium
CAGTGACCAGACCATCTCTGTCTTTACGACCCGTCCCGACACGGTCCACGGCGTAACTTTTATGGTCTTTGCGCCGGAGCACCCCCTTGTTGAGGAATTGGTGGCGGGAACGGAATATGAAGGCGCTGTCAAAGACTTTCAAAAGAAGATGCAGCATCTCTCCACGGTAGAGCGGACTTCCGCCGATTTGGAAAAGGAAGGGATCTTCATCGGCAAATACGTGATCAATCCTTTGAACGGCGATCGCGTGCAGCTTTGGATCACCAATTACGTCATCATGGATTACGGTACCGGCGCCGTCATGGGCGTTCCCGGTCACGACCAGCGTGACTTTGATTTCGCCAAAAAATATGGCATTGATATTAAGGTGGTCATCACACCGCCAGAAAACCCTGAGCTCAAAGTCGAAGAGCTAACCGAGGCCTATGTGGAAGAGGGTAATCTCGGCCGCCGCGTTGTTAATTACCGCCTGCGGGATTGGCTCATTTCCCGTCAGCGCTATTGGGGCGCGCCCATTCCCATTGTTTACTGCGAAAAATGCGGTACTGTGCCGGTACCCGAAGATCAGCTGCCGGTTCTGCTCCCCACTGATGTGGCATTCAAACCCGGCGGAGCTTCTCCCCTGAAAACGAGCAAGTCCTTTATGGACACGACTTGTCCGATCTGTGGCAATCACGCCACGAGAGAAGTGGACACCATGGACACCTTTGTCTGCTCTTCCTGGTATTTTTTGCGCTATACTGATCCGAAAAACGAAGCGGAAGTCTTTCAGCGCGAAAAGTGCGATTACTGGATGAATGTCGATCAATACATCGGCGGCGTGGAACACGCCATTCTCCATTTGATGTACTCCCGCTTCTTTATGAAGGTCTTTCACGATCTTGGTTTCTGTAAGGCCAAAGAACCTTTTCAGAATCTGCTGACCCAGGGTATGGTTTTGAAAGACGGTACGAAAATGTCCAAATCCTTAGGGAATGTCGTTTCGCCCGAAGCGATCATTGAAAAATACGGCGCCGATACCGCCCGTCTTTTCATCCTCTTTGCTTCGCCCCCGGAAAAGGATCTGGAGTGGAACGATGCTGCCGTGGAAGGCTGCTACCGGTTCTTAAACCGCGTTTGGCGGCTGGTGCTGGCCAACGCCGAAAACAAGGACGCTGCCTACGATGCCGCTGCCTTGTGTGAAGAAGATAAAGATGTCCGCCGTAAGATCCACGCCACGATCAAAAAGGTCACCGACGATATCAGCGAACGTTTCAACTTCAATACGGCCATCAGCGCCATCATGGAACTGAACAATACCCTCGCCGCCTACGGTGAGAAGGAAAATAAAAATCCCGCCCTGCTGAAAGAGGGTCTCGACGCTCTGATCGTCCTGCTTTCCCCCTTTGCGCCCCACATCACCGAAGAGCTTTGGCAGCACACGGGCCACAGTGAGCTCATCATCGATACGCCCTGGCTCGCTTATGCGGAGGATGCCTTGGTCGTTGCTGAAGTGGAAATCGTCGTGCAGGTCAACGGCAGATTGAAAGGGAAGCTCATGGCTCCTTCCGGTCTGGACAAAGCGGGTCTTGAAGCCTTTGTCAAAGACACCGAAATTTTCGCCGCCCAAACCGAGGGTGTCGAAGTGAAGAAAATCGTCTGCGTTCCCGATAAACTTGTGAATATCGTTGTGACGCCGAGAGATTGAGGTTTCTATGGAAATCAAGCCCATCTATCTCTTCTACGGAGAGGAGAAATTCCTGCTGAAAAAGGATGTGGCCTTCTTTCGTGACTATTTTGCCAAAAAAGGGGTTACGGCGGAAGAATTTGACGGGAGTAAAGACAGTCTTGCCGCGATCATCGGCGCCGCCGCGGAGGTGCCGCTTTTCGGCGGCAAACGTCTGCTCATCGTCGATCACGCTCCCTGGTTTGGAAAAGACGGCGGCGATGCTGGGGATCTGCTGGCCTATGCCGACGCGCCCAACGAGGATACTTGCCTTGTTTTCATTGCTGATCGCGCCGACAAGCGGCTGAAAACAGTGAAAGCCATCGAAAAAGTCGGTAAAGTGCGGCAATATGAAACGAAAAAGAGCTACGAGCTTCCTGATTACGTCCGTAAATATCTGCGCGCTCAGGGCAAAACGATATCTCCCCGAGGCCTCGACCTGTTGCTGCTGCTTTGCAGCGAGGATCTTGGTAGCATCAGCAGTGAGCTGGATAAACTCATCCTGTACGTCGACGAAAGGCAGCGCATTGAGGAAGCGGACGTGGCGAAAATCGTATCCAAAACAGCCGAAGCCACGAGTTTTCTGCTTTCCGACGCCATCGGCCTGCGCCAAAAAGATAAGGTCAAAGAATATGCCGAAGAAATTTTGGCCAACACCAAACCGGGAGAATACGCCCTGCTTTTCGGTTATCTCGTCAATTACTTCCGGCTGCTGATTCGGGTCAAGGATCTGATTGGCGCCGGCAGCGGTGAAAAGGCCATCGCCAAGGAGCTCGGTATCCATGAATTTCGGGTCAAAAAAGCGGCGGTGGCCCAAAAAGAATACTCCATGGAGCAGTTGTTCACTGCAATGGAGCGGATGCTTGATTGTGATTATAAGGTAAAATCCGGGCGTTGGGATTACAAAGACGGCCTTTTCATAACTTTACTGCAAATTGTCAATCAAAATTAAAATTGAAATCGTTGTCTAAAACGGTACAAAAAAACCGGGATGATTTTCATCCCGGGTATTTTTTATTTTGCACGCCTTTAAGCCATTGTGTTGAACATTTTCTGCATTTTCGACTTTTTTCTATCGGCTGCGTTTTTATGGATCAGTTTTTTACCGGCTGCTTTATCGAGCAGTGCGAGGAGCTCTTTCAATGCGGGTTGAGCCTGATCTTTTTTACCGGCTTCCACTGCTTCCTTGAATTTTCTGGTGGCAGTTTTCAATCTCGATTTCGCTGCCATGTTGCGCATTCTGCGGATTTCGGAAATCCTCACTCTTTTTGACGCGGATTTAATATTGGGCATGTTTTCACCTCCTCGTAATCGATCAAACTATTATGCTTCATAATACCAAAATACTATAGCACATTTACCCGAAAAAGGCAAGGAAAAATTGGGCATTATTTTACGAAACAGCTCATATCATAAAAAGGGAGGGTGTAATATGAGTGGAATGAAGTTCAGAAGAAGAAACCGCTATTCCGGAAAATGGTTGGTATGTTTTATTTTTCTGTTGTTTTTTTCTTTCGGCGTGCTCATGGGCTATTATTACGACAGCGGTAAAACAAACTTTCTGCCTTTTTCACTTGTTTTAAAAAGCCAGTTGTTTTACGCTGGTAAAGTCACTGACCTGCCGGGTTATGCCGATAGTGTAGAAGCCTTTTCCGAATACGAAAAGAGCGGCGATGCCACGCTGACCGAATGGGATCTGACCTTTTATGAGGACGAGTTAACCAACACGACGATCCCCGTCTTTTACGGCAAAACGCAAACGGCAAGCGGAAAAACCGAGGCCTCGTCTACGGAGCTGATCCGGGTCAACGCGGCGAAGCAAGTGGCTATGGAGTCACTGCAACCCGATGAGGTACAGGTTCTGATTTACTGCACCCATACGGCGGAATCGTACAGTGGCGATCGCGCCGATGAAAACGGCAAAGGTGATGTGCTGACCGTTGCCCACCATCTTGCCGATACACTGCAAAACGACTACGGCGTCGGCGTTGTGGTCAGCGATACGGTGCACGATTCCCCTGACTGGTATCAGAGTTATACCAATTCCAAAGCCACCGCCGCCGCCCTTTGGGAAGCCTATCCCGACGCGGATCTCATGATCGACCTGCACCGGGATTCCAGCACCACAAAGGCGGACTGTACCGTTACCGTAAACGGCAAAAGCGCCGCGTCCCTTCTTTTGGTGGTAGGGAGCAACGTTACCTTGAATCATCCCAACTGGGAAGAAAATTGGCAGACCGCCAAATCCGTCGGCGCCTGTATCGACCAGGTCAACGGTTCACTATTAAGAGGCG
>CALFRX010000319.1 GCA_937919295.1 uncultured Peptococcaceae bacterium
CCGAATCAAGCCAACCGCCTAAAACGCCGGTAAGGGCATTGGTACCACCAGGCCCACTGGTCACGCAAACCAGTGACGGTTCACCGGTAAGAACCGTATAAGATTCCGCAGCCATGGCAGACGCCTGTTCGTGATGATTATAAATGCACTGCAATGTCTCATGATGGCCAAAAGCATCATTCAAATGCATGGCACCACCACCGGTAACTGAAAAAACAAATTTTACGCCTTTCCCCGCGAAGAAATCGGCAATATACTTGGCAACCTTAATTTTCACTTTTTCACCTCTGCACCCATTAAGAAATCTTTGATTTCCCGCTCCATCTCTACGTTGATATCACCGGCGGATAAATATGTTCTGGTCCAGTCACAGATCTTTTCCACCGCAGTATCCATATGCCATACTGGCTGCCAACCGAAAGTACGCTTCAATTTCGTACAATCGAGTTTCAAGAAATTGGCCTCATGGGGAGGGTTTGGCTCCGAATGGTCAAGCCAGTTTAAGCCGTGACCCCATTTCGCACAAAAAAGATCAACGAGGGTTCCCGTTGAAAGGCAATCGCAATCATCGGGACCAACATTGTAGCTTCCAGCGTATTTTTCATCCTTATACTGGGATTCGGCAATCATCATATAGGCGCAGACCGATTCCAGCACATGTTGGTACGGACGAATGGAAAAGGGGTTGCGGACAATAATATCCTCCTTCTTCATCGCCGCGCGTACGCAATCAGGGATAATACGGTCATTGGCGAAGTCGCCGCCGCCGATCACATTCCCGGCGCGGGCTGTAGAGATGGCCGTATCCCGTTGAGCAAAGAAAGAATTTTTATAGGAACTGGTCACCAATTCCGAACAAGATTTGCTGTTGGAATATGGATCAAAACCGTTAAGGTATTCCTCTTCTTTATAACCCTCTTCCCGTTCCTCATTTCGATATACCTTGTCTGTGGTCACATTAAGGAAAGAGCGAACTGAATCGTTGAGCCGGACACACTCTAAAACATTGACCGTTCCCATAACGTTGGTTTCATAAGTATAGACCGGCATCTTGTAAGAATCTCTGACGATGGGCTGCGCCGCCAGATGAAATACGATTTCCGGTCTTTTTTGTTGAAAGATCCTTTGCAGTCCTTCAAGATCGCGAATATCTCCCAAAACAGAGTGGATTTCCCTTTCCAGACCGCAAAGAGTAAAAAGCGCGGGTGCCGTCGGAGGAGCCAGGGCATAGCCGGTAACTTCGGTCCCGCAGTTTAAGAGCAGGCGGCAAAGCCAGCTGCCTTTGAACCCGGTATGGCCTGTCACGAGCACCCGCTTCCCTTTAAAAAAGTCCTGATCAAACACGTTACCAAATCCTCCAGGGCGCTTTGTCATCAAACCAAAGTTTTTCCAACTGTTCCTTGTCTCTGGCCGTATCCATGCACTGCCAGAAGCCGCTGTATTTATAAGCCATCAGTTGGCCGTCATGGGCAACCCCTTCCAAGGGCCCTTTTTCAAAAACCGTTTCATCACCTTCGATATAATCAAAAATCGCCGGTTCCAGCACCATAAACCCAGCATTGATCAAACCGCCGTCATGGCTGTTTTTTTCCCGAAAAGAGTGTATGTTGCCGTCCTTGCCGATATCGAGAACGCCGAAGCGCTGGCCGACGTTGACCGCCGTCAGCGTTGCAGTTTTACCATGGCTTTGATGGAACGTAACAAGAGCGTTGATGTCGATATCGGAAACACCGTCGCCATAGGTAAGCATAAAAGTTTCATCTCCAACGTATTTTTGAATTCGCTTCACCCTGCCGCCGGTCATCGTATTGAGACCGGTATCCACCAACGTCACTTTCCACGGTTCCGCGTGGTTCGTATGAACCGTCATCCGATTCTCTGCGGAAAAATCAAAAGTTACATCACTGGTATGGAGGTAATAATCGGCAAAATACTCCTTGATCTTATACTGCTTGTAACCGCAGCAAATAATAAAATCATTAAAACCGAAATGGGAATAAACTTTCATAATATGCCACAAAATGGGCTGTTCGCCAATTTCAATCATGGGTTTCGGTTTCAAATGGCTCTCTTCACTGATGCGGGTACCGAGACCCCCTGCTAATATAACTGTTTTCATGGTATCCTCTCATCACTTTGTTTTTTTCATGATTTCTGACCGGTTCATTATGATTTATTATTATATAACAGATACCGTAAATTCGCAACCTTCGACATTTCGAGTCGAAAAAGATATAATAATCTTTATTATAAAAAATAAATATTAAATTTTTATAAAAACATACAAGACTCCCCTCATAATTCGGGAGATCTTACGAGGTTCTATACTAAACCTTGGGGTAAGTAAAAAAGGTAGGCATAACAAACGAAATCCGTTAGAATGAGATTACCACACCACATTCAAAGGAGTGAGCTGTTATGCCTAATACTGATTTTACTACAATTTTTCTGGAAATAGAAAACACTATCATTGAAAAAGTTGAAAACAAGGCCAATAAAATCATCGTCCTACTGTATCTGAAACGCAGGCCTCATAAGTGTCCGCAGTGTAAGGCCATCACCGACCCGGTTCATGACTATCGTCTGCAAACCGTCAAAGACCTGCCGGTTCTCGGTAAACCCCTTTTGTGGAAGTTCTATAAAAGAAGATACGCCTGCCCTTGCTATCATAAACGTTTTCAGGAACGAAATGGTGTCTTGCCAAAGTTTCACCGCATTACCAAATTACCAATAGACTGGCCCTTTATTCCCTGAAACTTCTCGGTGAAAAACGTTCCTGTACCGATATCGCCGCCTCTCTTGGGGTTTCCACTTCGTCTGCCCTGCGCTGGCTCCAGTTGGCTTCTGTTGATCCACCGAAAAAGCTGCCTCCCGTTTTATCCATTGACGAATTCCGAGGCAATGTCGGTAATGAAAAATTTCAGTGACTTCTTACCGATCCCCTTCACCGCCGTATCCTGGATATTCTTCCCGGACGCCAGGATTATCGGATCTCCTCCTATTTGCGCAGTTTCCCTCCTGCGAAAAGAGAGAAGGTCAAATATATCGTCATGGATATGAATAGAGCCTATCTTACGACTATGAAAGATGTTTTCCCTACACAAAACGCGGTTCCTGTGTCAAACAAGAACCGCGTTATTTAGTTTCAGGTCAATCGTTGGGTTAAAAGCGAAAACGATACGGGAGAATCCCCTCTTTAGCAAGACAATGGGCTATCTTTTCCGATGGCGGTTAACCTAAAATCATACGGTCATTGGCGAATTCTTCGCCGCCGGAAACGTCGTTGAATTTTTCCAACAAGTCTTCCACGGTAAGTTTTTGCTTTTCTTCGCCACAAATATCAAGAATGATTTTACCGTCTTTCATCATAATCAGACGGTTGCCGTGGTGGATGGCGTCTTTCATATTGTGGGTCACCATCAGCGCCGTCAGATGATTCTCAGTAATGATTTCGTCGGAAAGTGACAGCACTTTGGCTGCGGTTTTGGGGTCAAGGGCGGCGGTGTGTTCATCAAGGAGCAGCAGTTTCGGCTTTTGCAGCGTGGCCATCAGCAGTGTCAAAGCCTGACGCTGGCCGCCGGAGAGCAAACCAACTTTGACGGTCATACGATCTTCCAAACCAAGGCCCAAGCGTTTCAGCTTTTCCATATAGGTTTCCCGTTCCTTCTTGGTCACACCCCACCTTAGGGTACGGCGCATACCGCGGCGGGCGGCCAGGGCAAGATTTTCGTCGATCCCCATGGTGGCAGTGGTACCCGTCATGGGATCCTGAAAGACCCGGCCCAGGTATTTTGCTCTTTTGTGTTCCGGGAGACCCGTGACGTTTTCACCGTCGATCAAAATCGCACCGTTGTCCACCGGCCAAACCCCGGCCACGGCGTTGAGCATGGTGGATTTGCCGGCGCCGTTGCCGCCGATGACGGTAACGAAATCACCGTCATTTAGTGTCAGGCTGACATTGGTCAAGGCGCATTTTTCATTGATGGTACCCAAATTAAAGGTTTTTGAGATATTTTTAATTTCCAGCATTTTAGATACCTCCCCGCTTCGCGGCTTTCCGGAACGACGTTTTGGCCTTTCCCCGCAGATAGGGAATGGCCAGGAAGAGCCCAACGACGATGGCGGTGAAAAGTTTCATATCGTCGGACGGCATCTTGAGCCAGAGCACAAAGCCAATGACAATATAATAGATGATACCGCCGAGAACAACGAAAATGAGACGGCCGATAAAATTTAGGTGCTTTCTGAGCAAGGCTTCGCCGAGGACTTCCCCAATGATCACGGCGGCAAGGCCGATGACAATGGCGCCACGGCCCATATTGATATCGGCAAACCCCTGGTACTGGGCAAGTAAGCCGCCAGCCAAGGCCACGAGACCGTTGGAGAGGGAAAGCGCCAGAACTTTGGTGAATTTGATATTGATCCCCTGAGCCGAGGACATTTGCGGATTGCAGCCGGTGGCCCGGATGGAACTGCCCTGTTCGGTACCGAAATACCAGTATAAGACCGTCACGATGACGGCGGCCAGGATCAGGCAAATCAGAATCGCTTCGTTAACATAGCGCAAACTCACCAAAAGATCGTATTTATCGATGCTGATGGCCTGATTGGCCTTACCCATGATATTCAAATTGATGGAATAAAGAGCGATCTGCGACAAAATCCCGGCCAGAATATCGGGAATCCCCAAAGCCGTATGAAGCAGGCCGGTGATGCCGCCGGCGATCAGGCCGACACCGATGGCGCAAAGCAGCGCCACGATGGGATTGACCCCGGCCAAAACCAGCATGACCGTAACGGCGCCGCCGGTGGCCAGGGATCCATCGACGGTAAGATCGGCAAACTTCAGTATTTTAAAGGTGATATAAACCCCCAAGGCCATAATGCCCCAGATCAGACCTTGGGCAATATCGGCGGGCAGAGCTCT
>CALFRX010000320.1 GCA_937919295.1 uncultured Peptococcaceae bacterium
CCCTGATTCTTTTACCGGCAGCTACCTCGGGGACGGACACCGCATTGAAAACCTTCAGATTTCCTTTGACGACCCCGCCCAAAATCTAGCCTCTGCCGGTCTGTTCGGTTATGTCGAGGGTACTGACGCAAAGGTCAGCGGCGTGACCGTAACAGTTGCGGGGGCTGAAATCACCGCATATAATTATGCCTATTTCGGAGGGATAACCGGCGGTCTCAATGGCGGCAGCATTGAGGACTGTCATATCTTTTACGAAGGAGATGTCATTACCAGTTCCACACCGAACGGTGCGATGGGAGGTATCACAGGCTACGCGTATCCTAAATGGAACAGCAGTGCCGGGGCCTATGATCCTGCGGCCATCGAAGGCTGCACCGTCACGCTTACCACTGGGAGCCTACACGGAGCTTCCTGGTCAAACCATGTCGGGGGGATTGCGGGACAAAGCGGCATGTGCATGATAGATTGTGACGTTGTGATCGATGCCGGGGAAATGCTTGAAGCTCCCATGGTCGGCGGCATAACGGGGTTTATAAACACCAAAGAGGCAGGATTTGCCATCAGGGGCTGTACTGTTACAGGCGCGGGCAGCATTGTTTTATCACCCCAGCGTTATTACAACGGCTATGCCGGCGGTATCGCCGGTCTCATCTATGAGAGCAGCATTGAGAACTCTCTTAACGCCGTAGAAGTGGATGTTTCCGGCATCTCAAAAATCGGCGTGGGCAATCAAGTTTACGCCGGTGGTATCGCCGGTTACATCGGTTCCAGATCAAGCCTGAGAGGTTGCTCCAATACGGGAGAAGTCTTCGTTGTCGTTGCCAACAAGATCGTGGACGGTTATGATGTCCCCACTGACAGTAACGGTGATGAGTTTGCCTTCGCCGGCGGTATCGCCGGTTACGTCAACGGTTACAGCAACGCTGTGGCGATCGAAAACTGTGAAAATAACGCCGACATCTCCTCCGTCAACTTGATTCCGGGTTTACGTGCCTACGCCGGGGGACTCATCGGCCATGTCGATTCGGGAGACGGCGATTATGCCGGAGTGCAGGTTCTCAACTGCGCCAATCTAGGGGCGGACAAAGAGGTCTATGCCGCCGCCGGTACCACCATGGCCGGAGGTCTTTTCGGCTCCACCAGCTTCCACGATTTTGCAAACCCCAACATTTTCCTTGCCAACAGCTATAACCGCGCCTCGGTGGCGGGGGTCAGCAATAGCCCGCCGACAAGTAACGGCAGGTGTGTCGGGATTACGGCGGGAGGTATCATCGGCGCTGCTGGTGAGGTCAGCGTAGCCAATACCTATAGCGCGGCGGCGGACGTCAGCGCGGTCAACAACGGTAACGGCGCCGATGCCTACGAGGGCGGCCTCTTTGGCGTATTGTACATGACCACGACGACCCAAAACTATTATGAAATGAACGCTGCTGTCACCAAGGCCATCGGGGGCCGCGCCGCCGGAATGGATATCGTTTCCGGGGAAGATCTCGAAGGCGCTTATCAGGGCGCTACCACAGCGCAACTCAAGACGAAATCCTTCTATGGCGACAATTGGGTTTGGTACACAGGGGGAGGGACTGCCCCAGACTACTACAGTACCATGGATCCCTGGCGCATGACGGCGGCCGACAGCTATCCCGTATTAAAGGGATTGCCCTATACGCCCTGCCTGATCACAGCGACGGCGACGGAAGGGGGCAGTATCACGCCTTCCGGTGACTGCAACGTGAATCAAAACCAAGACATCACCTTCACCATCACCCCGGATTACGGCTACGTCGTCGCCGACGTCCTCGTCGACGGCGTCAGCGTCGGCGCCGTCACCAGCTACACCTTTACCAATGTTACCGCCGACCACACCATTGCGGCTTCCTTTGTTCATCACTGCCTGGCCAAGCAATTCAAGGACGTAGACATCACCAAATGGTATCATGAGAGCATCGACTTCGTCTTACTGGAAGGGCTCTTTAATGGCCTCTCCGATACGGTCTTCGCTCCCAATGACATCATGACCCGCGCCATGCTGGTCACGGTTCTCTACCGGCTCGAGGGGGAACCAGCCGCTACGACCAATCATCCCTTCCATGACGTGGCCGATCACCAATGGTACAGCGATGCCGTAGCCTGGGCCGCTCAATGCAATATCGTCAAAGGCTACACCGCGACCACCTTCGGTACCAAGGATGCTGCCACCAGAGAACAGACCGTCACAATCCTCTACCGCTACGCCCAGTATAAGGGTTATGATATCAGCGCCGGTGACAACTACAACCTCCTAAGCTTCAGCGATGGCGCGAAAGTCAGCAGCTACGCCACAGCGGCCATGAAGTGGGCCTGCGCCGCGGGCATCCTCAAAGGCGACAACAACAAAATCAGCCCCGCCGACAACTCCACCAGGGCCCAAGTCGCCACCATGCTCATGCGCTTTGTCAAAAATATGGAAAAATAAATACTTTTCAAGGGTATCTCCTCCGTACCGTCTGAAAGAGATTGCCTGCCGATTACGGCAGGCAATCTCTCGGACGGTCAAAAAAGTCCCCTTTTTGGGGCGTTCACACAGGGATTTAACAAAAAATTTTTGTGACAGCTTCAAGCGGGGCAAAAAGAGACCAGTCGTATTTAAGTATAATGCTTGGTACGGCTGGTCTTTTATTTGACTTCATTCGGCACGAATAGTCATTTTTTCGTATTTTTCTTTAAATTTAGCCAAGACAAAATCTGTATAAAAATCCTGCGATGCGAATTTTGAATTTTTGCTATCAAGCCGCCTTGTATAAACACAGTTAATATCGCCTTTTATCTTTTTTTAATCTGATTGAAAATTGTTCCTTGCTTAATGTCGAGATATTTTCTTTGCACCGTATCAGCAATTTGGCGTGTGTATATTTCCATCAATTGTAATCCTACAAAAGAAATCTTCGTGAGGGGTGCCGGACTATTGCTTTTCTTGTCGTTTTGCGTTATATTTATAATACTATACCTTATTCGATCCCACCATAAAGGAGCATGGACTGTATGTATGATATCGTCATTGTTGGTGCCGGTCCCGCCGGGATTTTCACCGCGTTAGAATTAATACAGAAACAATGTCACAAAAAAATACTGATTGTGGAAAAAGGCAGTCCCGTAGAAAAGCGCTCCTGTCCTAAGTTTAAAACGAAGGTTTGTTTAAACTGTGATCCCTGCGCCATTACCACGGGGTTTTCCGGCGCCGGCGCTTTTTCCGACGGCAAGCTCTCGCTAAGCTATGAAGTCGGCGGCGATCTCCCCGATTTGATCGGCAGCGACCGGGCTCAGGAGCTCATCAACTATACCGATAAAATCTATTTGGAATTTGGCGCCGATGACCATGTGGAAGGTCTCCAGCAAGGGAAAAGAACCAAGGATATCCGCAAAAGGGCCATTCAGGCCGGTTTAAAGCTGGTGGATTGCCCCATTCGTCATTTGGGCACGGAAAACGCTCAGAAGCTCTATTACGCCATTGAGCAGTATCTGCTGAAACAGGGCGTGGAAATCCTCTTCCATTGCCAATATACCGATATTCTCTTAAACGGCGCCGGTTGCCGCGGCGTGGTCGTTGAAAAGACCAATGGCAGCGAAAAAAGGGAAATCGAAGCGAAAACCGTCATCATCGCCACGGGCCGCCGCGGCGCCGACGAATTGGAAAAGATGTGCGCCCGCTACGATATCGCCCACCGGCCCGGCACCGTGGACATCGGCGTGCGCGTGGAAGTCCGCAACGAGGTGATGGAAGAAGTCAACGAAGTGCTTTACGAATCAAAGCTCATCGGCTATCCCAATCCCTTCCGCAACAAGGTGCGTACCTTCTGTCAGAACCCCGGCGGTTTTGTCAGCCAGGAAAATTACGATAACGATCTGGCCGTGGTTAACGGCCATTCCTATAAAAATCTAAAATCTGATAACACCAATGTGGCGATTCTCTGTTCGCATAATTTCACTTCACCCTTTAATCAGCCCATTGCTTATGCCCAGAAAATCGGCGAGCTCACCAATATGCTGGGTGACGGTCACATCATGGTACAGCGCTACGGCGATATCTTAGACGGTAAACGTACTTGGGAAAAGGAATTGAGTCAAGCCAATGTCCGCCCCACCTTGGAAGACGCCGTGGCCGGCGACATTACCGCTGCCATGCCTTACCGGGCCATGATCAACATCATCAATTTTATCCAAGCTGTCGATCACGTGGTTCCCGGTTTTGCCAGTGCCGAAACACTGCTTTATTCCCCGGAGCTGAAATTCTACAGCAACAAAGTGCGGATGGACGAAGACCTCCATACCAATGTCAAAAACCTCTACTGCCTCGGTGATTCCAGCGGCTGGACCAGGGGTTTGATGATGTCTTCGGTGATGGGCGTCTATATGGCGAGAAAGTTATTGGAGCAAGGGTGAGATGCTGATCATTTATCTTCTGATGATTGCCGCGGGGGGCTATTTCTGGTTTATGGGTCTCAAAACGAAGAGACTGCGCAGAGTCAAACTGGCTAATGAAGAGTTTCTCGCCAAAGTCGCCAAGGAAGACCGAGTCCAATACATTTCCACACTGGGAAAAAGCTGGCAATTCATCGGCCTTGGCCTCATCGGCGCCGCCGCCGTCAACGCGGGGTTTGATACGAAATATGGCTGGATCATCTGCGCCCTTGGCGTCACCACCGGCATCGTGCTGATGTTTTATTGTGATTACCGGATCAAGAGCAAGCAGAAGGAGGCCGCCGCAGCCCGTGACCGCAAAAAGCAGGAACTGAAACAAAAGAAAGAGCAATCCCAACGCGTGCCCACCAAAAATAAAAAGAGAAAGAAAAGATAGGCGCTGATACCGCGCCTTGAAGAGGAAAACCGATGACCAACAAACAAATGGAGCATAAGCTCACAGAGATCGCGGCCCGCATCCGGGAAATGCGGGAAATCAGCGGTTTCAGTCCGGAAGAAATGGCCGCGAAGACCGATACCACGGTAGAGCAGTATCTTGCCTATGAAAAAGGGGAGCTGGATTTCCCCTTTACTTTTATCCATAAATGCGCCATAGCTTTCGGCCTTGAAATCACCAACCTGCTGGAAGGCAGCAGCGCCAAACTGCGCACGTATACCGTGACCAGAAGCGGTCAGGGGCAGACCACCGTCGATGAAGACGGCATTGAAATCGTGAACCTGGCCCCCCGTTTCCATAATAAAATCGCGGAACCCTACTGGGTACGCTATGAATATAAACAGGAAGAACAGGATCGGCCCATTCATCTCACCACCCATAAAGGCCAGGAATTTGACTATATCATCAGCGGTCAGCTGAAAGTGCAGGTCGGAGAACATGTCGAAGTCCTGGGCCCTGGC
>CALFRX010000321.1 GCA_937919295.1 uncultured Peptococcaceae bacterium
CCACTGCCATGGCGGGGAAATGCCTGATGGCGACGGTATCAAGAGACGGCCGTCACTACCTGGCGGTGGTGTTGAACAGTTCCGACCGTTACGGCGACTGCATCCGTATCATGGATTACGGATTTAACCGTTTTCAATGATCATCTCCCGCTCCTTTTTTAAAATGATAAAATAATGATGATTTTAAAGCAAAAAAACCTCCGCAAAAAGGCCGCGTTTTAGCGCCCGGCGGTTTAAAAACAGCAATACCCTGAAACACAGTTTCTTGACACTGGGTTTCAGGGTATTTTTTCGGTGATTTTATTTCCGTTTTGTAAAAATCAAGCTATTTTAAAATCTTACGGGAAAACTCCCAGTTGGATATCGACTGGGTGATATTCAGGCGGTGGAGGGCGAAAAGATCGGATTCCGCGTAGATATAGCCGTCGTCCTTGATGAAAGCGCAGGAAAAACCGGCGTCTTTCACCGCTGCCGTAAGTACGTCGGAGGTCACGCCAAAGGGATAGACAAAGAACGGCTTGATTTCTTCGCCAAGATTATCGCAAAGCGTCGTGATGGCCGCGGTGACATCTGTTTTGACCCGGGCCGCGTATTCCTCCTCGGTTTCCTCCCGTTCCTCGTCCTCAAGATAGGCCGGCGCCGTCAGCACAGGAGCGTCCGCGCCCCAACGGTTGCCGTCGTAACTGATACAGCCGACTTCAAAGGTGCCGCTGTCCTTCATCTCCGCCAATTGGCCAAAGGTCACCAGGGGGAAGCTGCTACTTTCGTCGAAGGCGGCGAGGTTTTCCTCGGCACCCTCCTCCCCGTTATCAACGGCCTTCACAAGAGCGGAATAGTCCGCCACGGCTTTGACTTCCGGCACGATATTGGCCTTCATGCCGTATTCCTGCAAAATCGGATAAGCCAGCGTATAGCTGGTTTCATAACCATTGACAAAGAGGATGATCACGCTTTTTGCCGGAGGCATCACACCGGAATCCTGATAATCCAGGTACTCCGAAACCGTCAGCGTCGTATACCCCTTATCATGGAGATCCGCCATCTCTTTTTCAAACTGGGAAAGTTTGATTACGTAAGGATTATCATAATATTTGCCTGTCACTTTTTTCTGCGTGTACTTGGTCGTTGTTTTTACCGTATTGCCGCTGCTATCCTTCGTTGTAGTCGTCGCGGGTTTGTCGGTATAATCATTATAATTCACTGTTTTGGTGGTCGTTTTCGTACTGAGAACCTTCCCCGCGGCATCGGTCGTCGTCACGGTCTGGGTTTGTTCGGTGATTGTTTTAGAAACGTCGCTGTCATTTTTTGCGAGATAGAAATAAGACAGCACGGGTACGCTCTCGGCGGCGGTGTATTCCCCTTCGATGGTCAGAGTTTTGGTATACGTTTTCGACCAGTTTCCTTTATAATCTTTGACGGCATAACCAACGTTAACCTCACCGCTTTCAAAATACCAGTCATCATAATTTTCCCATTTTTGATCGACGATCTCATACCCTTGAGGAGAAGCGTTTTCTGTCGTATAAACAATTTTTTCGCCGACGTGATACGTATCTTTATCCGTGGTAAAAGAGGCTGTCGGCACTTCTTCTTCGCCGTCGTCGGCGGGGAAAATATCGAGACGACCGCTGCTGTCGGTGTATTCGTAATCATAACCGATGGCGCTGAAAAACGTGGCTGCCGGCACATAGATGACGCCATCCTTTTCATACACTTTCGCGGCAAGGGTTACTTTATGGAATAAGGAGACGCGCATCACATCGCTGCCCACCGTCAGCTTCACCCATTTGCCAATATCCCGGATCTTGCAGACACCGGTATCCTCGTTATATTTCAACGTACCGGACAAGGCGGTGAGGATGCCATCTAAGGGAAGATAACTGACACCGTCGGCGACGATATAATTACCCTCCATATCCGAAACCCCTGTCCCGTTGTGGATTTCATTGCTTTCGGCCATGAACCATACATGAAAGGGAGCATCGGGATTGCTTTTGGCCCCGGTTTCCTTGCTGTTGTCGGAAGAAAAGCCCACGATACCGATGACGACAACGACAGCCAAAACCACAAGGCTGATCACGATGGCGGCCAAGGAACCCACCAGCACTTTGGGGTTTCTCGTTTTTTCCCCCTGGGGCAGGCGCCTTCTTTTTTCATAAGATCTGCGGTTGGAACGAAAATTCATTTTAAACCTCTTTTTGCTTTTCTCTTCTTTACGGTGAACACCTATATTTAAGACAGTCTTGTTTCTAAATCGTTCACGAACTGAACGGCGCTTCGGCCGGAACGGCCATGCTGCCATTTTTCCCACTGCAACGCCGCGTTTTTCAGGGTTTCCCTGTCGATGGCGAGGCCGCGGCGGACGGCGACATCGTAAACGATGTCCAAAAAACCTTCCTGATCAGGACTGAGGAAGGCCACGGTCAAGCCGAACCGGGAGGAAAGAGAGAGCTTCTCATCCCGGGATTCTCTGACGTTGACATCTTCCCCGGCGCGCTCATGCCAATACTCCTTGAGCAGATGGCGGCGGTTGGAGGTGGCGTAGATCAGCAGATTATCCGGCTGACGGTAAAGGCTGCCTTCTAAAATACGCTTGAATTCCCTGTATTCCGAGGCTTCGTTATCAAAGGAAAGGTCGTCGATGAAGACAATAAATTTCAGCCCCGCCTTAGGGACAAAAGCGACGATTTCTCCCAGAGTCATGATATCGGACTTGTCCAGCTCGATGAGGCGCAGCCCCTGTTGAAAAAACAGCGTACCCAAGGCCTTGACCATCGACGATTTACCGGTTCCGCGCTCTCCGTAAAGAAGAGCGTTATTACAGCGCTTGCCCTCAAGGAAAGCCGCGGTATTGCGGATCAGCGCTGCTTTCTGATCTGCACAGCCGATCAGCTGTTCCATGGTAACAAGGTCGGGATCGGTCACCGTTTCCAGTCCGCCGCGCCAGCGGAAAAAAGGCGTAAAAGCGAAGTCTCCGTAACCGCGGCGGCGGTAAAATTCCATCAGATGGTCGAAAAAAGCGGCTTGATTTTTACTTTTGATATCCTCCAAAAGCACCGCCTCTTCCCGGCAAGGCGCTTTCACCCGAGAGGGCGCGTAATCACCAAAGACACCGTCGATCTCCTGCCACGGGTAAATCAGGGCGAAGAACTGCTCCGTCTCCTCTTTTGCCATTTGGTAAAGGCTGCTTTTTGCTGTTAATCCCTTTAACACGCCGCGGCTGAAGAGATGATCGCCCAAAAGCAGGCGCAGGGCGTAGCGCAGCCGCAAATTTCCGGCGATGCCCTCCGTCTCCGCCCACTGTACCAAAAAGGCCAGCAGTTCTCTGTTGTCCGCGTCCTGCCTTACACCGCCGAAAACAGGATCTTTGCAGATTTCCCGATAAATGATAAATTTGGTAAATCCGTGTTCTTGATATTCCATGGCGATTCCTGCTGATCTCTTATTTTACAAGGAAAAACTCCCAAAAAATACAAACTACTCCTTTTGTATTTTAACACAAACAGCTAAAAAAACCAACCGCAAATTTAGCGAACCGAAGAATTTTTTTCGCCCTTCCCCAACACTGACGTTAAAGGAGAGCAGGGGAAAGATGCGACGCGGCCTCGCCTTGGCGCGTAAAACAAAAACATTTTTCAGCCGCCGCTGGCTTTGCGCCTTGGGACAAGAAGCAAAGGGCGAAAACCATTGCTTTCCCCAATTGGGACAAATTCTTTTGCGGCTTTTATTTTCAGCAAAATATGGTATAATAAGTAACAAATATTCTATCTTTTAATACGGAGGCAAAAATGAAAGATCTCAGAATCCAGAAATTAGCAGAGCTCTTGATTCAATATTCCACCCACATCCAGCCCGGAGAGAAAGTGCTGATCGAAACCATCGGCGAAGCCGACGATCTTTGCAAGGCGATCATTGAGGAAACGTATAAAGCCGGCGGCATTCCCTTCGTCAACGTGGAAAACCCCGTTTTAAACGCCGCCGTGGTAAAAGAGGCGTCAAAGGAGTTTTTCACCACCCAGCGAAAATGGGAAGAACTGCGCATGAAGGAAATGGACGCCTACATCGGCGTGCGGGCCGGCAAGAATACTTATACAATGAAGAGCGTTCCCAGCAAACAGCATGAAATGCAAAGCACCCTTTTATGGGAACCGGTTCACGGCCAGATTCGCGTCAACAAAACAAAATGGGTTATTCTGCGCTATCCCAACGACTCCATGGCGCAAATGGCGGAAATGCCCACCGAGGACTTCGAAGATTATTTCTTCAATGTCTGCACCGTCGATTACCGCAAGATGAGCAAAGCCATGGACCCGCTGGTAAAATTGATGGAAAGAACCGACAAAGTCCGCATCAAAGGGCCCGGCACCGATTTAAGCTTCTCCATAAAAGATATCCCGGTGATCAAATGCTCCGGCGAGAAGAACATTCCCGATGGCGAGGTTTATACCGCGCCGGTCAAAGACAGCGTCAACGGCGTGATCCGCTACAATACACCCTCCCCTTACGACGGTTTTGTTTTCAAAGACATGGAACTCACCTTCGAACACGGCAAAATCGTCAAAGCCGTTGCCAATGATACCAAACGCTGCAACGCCATTTTCGATACCGATGAAGGCGCGCGTTATGTCGGCGAGTTTTCCTTCGGCTTAAATCCCCAGATTCACAACGCCATGGGGGATATTCTCTTTGACGAAAAAATCGCCGGTTCCATCCACTTCACTCCCGGCGCCTCCTACGATGACGCCTTTAACGGCAATAAAAGTGCCGTACACTGGGATCTCGTATTGATCCAAACCCCCGCCTACGGCGGCGGTGAAATTTGGCTCGACGACGTTCTTGTCCGCAAAGACGGCCTATTCGTCATCGACGAGCTGAAAGGGCTAAACCCCTAATTTCTCACGGATCGGAGAAAGGATGATGTGAAATGAAGAAAGAAAGCACCGTGAATATCACCATCGAAGGCAAGGTGCACACCTTTCCCTACGGTATTCAGCTGGAAAAAGTCTTAGCCTCCTTCGGTCAGCAGGAGATCCCCATCGTCGGCGCGCTGATCAACGGTTATGTCCGGGCACTTTACTACACCATTATCATTGACTGTACCTTGAGCTGGATTGATCTCACCTCCAATTTGGGGCGTACGATCTACCGGAACAGCCAGCGGCTGATGCTTTTATCCGCCCACAACAACGTATTTCCGGAACGCAGGCTTTATATCAAGCATTCCCTGGGCGACGGCACTTACTGCGAAAGCCGCGGCTCCCTTCGTTTTAATGATAAGATGCTGGCGGCCTTAAAAGAGGAGATCAGCCGTTTGATTCGGGAAAGAGTTCCCATCGACCGCAGAGCCATCTTTACCGAAGATGCCAAAGCCCTCTACCAAAAGCGGGGCGACTGCATTCAATCGGAATTGCTCTCCGCTTCCAGCAAAGATAATTTCGGCTTTTACGAGGTGGATAAAACAGTGGAGGCCTTCCACGGCGCCGTGGTCAGCAACTGCGCCAATGTGCCGATTTTTGACCTAACCCCCTTCGATCAGGGTTTCATTTTGCGGGCCCCCACGGCCAACGCCCCGAACCGCATCGAACCGAGCCTTTCCATTCTGCATATCGGTACCCTTTTCAACCGTTTTGACCGCTGGACGGAATCGCTGAAGGTCAGCACCATCGGTGAACTGAACCACGCCATCCGCCACGGCAACGCCCCCCGCGTCATTGAAATGACGGAAATGATGCAAACCCAAAATATCTTTGAAATCGGCCAGGAAATCATCGGCGACATCGAAAATATACGGGTAGTCCTCATCGCCGGCCCGTCTTCCTCGGGGAAAACCACGTTCTCCCACAAATTCAGCGTCTTCTTTCAGATCAACGGCATCGAGCCGGTGACCCTGGGTATGGACGATTACTTCGTTGACCGGGATAAAACCCCCGTGGATGAATACGGCAATTATGATTTCGAATCCATCAACTGCATTGATCTGCAGCGCTTTGATAACGACATCGACGCCTTAATCAACGGCAAAACCATTGAAGCGCCGATCTTCGATTTTGTCAAAGGACGGCGTAAAATGGAAACCCGCACCATGCAGATGAAGAAGAACCAGATCCTGGTCATCGAAGGCATCCATTGCCTCAATGAGCGGATCGCCGCCTCCATTCCCGCCATCAACAAACGGCGCATCTTTATGAGCGCTTTGACCCAGCTCAATATCGATCGCTACAACCCCATTTCCAGTACCGACAATCGCCTGATCCGCCGTATCACCAGAGATAAAGCCACCCGAAACACCTCGCCGGCGGAAACGATCATGCGCTGGGAATCGGTGCAGCGGGGCGAAAATATCAATATTTATCCCTTCCAGGAAAACGCGGATTTCTTCTGCAATACCTCCCTCATTTATGAAATGGCGGTTTTAAAACCCTTTATCGAGCCGGAGCTGAGAAAAATCACCACGGATCAAAAAGCCTATAACGAGGCAAAACGGATTCTCTCCATCCTCGATTTCATGCTGCCCATCGACGCCGCCCTCGTCCCACCCAATTCCCTGTTAAGGGAATTCATCGGCGGTTCGGCCTTTGCCGAATAAATAATTCAATATAAAAGAACAAGCCAAAGTGATCCTATTGATCTCAGCCTGTAAACAAAGAACCCATTTACCAAAAGCGTAAATGGGTTCTTTTTACTGGCTATTTTCTATGGCTTGGAGAAAAAAATACAATCGGTCTCTTTTATTGATTTAGAAAAGTAATTGTTGTATGATAGGAAAAGTAACAACAGCGGAAGTATTCGGACTTCATATGTGCAAAAATTCACAAACTGGGATTTTTCATATAAACAGCTATAATAGAAATGAGGTCAAACAAACATGAAAAAAGAAGATATCTATATTTTAGTCGGATTCATTGGAATCCTGCAAACGGTACTGTTCCTTGGTTTCTGCTTCACTTTGATGTCGGTATTTGATTTCTATTCAGAGCAACCTGCCATCTATACCAGTGTCATTTCATTTTTGGGCTTCGGCCTTATGGCTGGATACGGTTTTTTCAAGAAATACCATATCGATAGATTTTTTAAATAAAATATTATACCAATCAATAAGAACAGAATGCGGTTTATCGATGAACTGAAAAGACGGGAAATCCCATCTTCAGCTTGTCAAAAAAGTGGCCTCGCCACTTTCCCGCCAAGCTGATACGGTGACGGCACTGCCGCCACCTGGGATTAAAGTACCCGGACGGGGAGACGGCGCTCCCCTTCCCGCCCTTCCCCTGAGAAAGTTTGGCTTTATTGACAGTCTGAAGACGGGAAATCCCATCTTTTCTTCTGACAAAATCTATAGTATAATGACTGTTATGATGAATAAAATGAAGATCATAAAAAAGAATTGGCTTACAAATCGGGCTATGAAAAAAGCATACAGCCTGTTGATCATGGTGTTGATT
>CALFRX010000322.1 GCA_937919295.1 uncultured Peptococcaceae bacterium
GCGCTCCCCTTCCCGCCCTTCCCCTGAGAAAGTTTGGCTTTATTGACAGTCTGAGCCGTTCAGTAAAACTGAACGGCTCTTTCTTATACTTAATACTCATACCTTATTTTTGATTTTACGGTTATTTTTCGCTTTCCGCTGTTCCTTCGGCGGCGGCTTCAAATTCTCTGTAGGTGAAAGTCAATTCATTGGTGGAACTGAGGGGCTTTTTGTTCTTGCCGGACTGTTTCACGCAGATCACATCGCCGTCTTTGATTTTCGCGTCGCGGACCACGATCATATTTGGATTGAAGTAGGAGGTTGTCACCATTTCTTCGTTGATGTAAACGTCGCCGGCTCCCGTGAGGTTGTTGCCGAAAACGTAAAGGTCGTCGTTGACGAGGATCGCGTCGGAAATGGTGATTTCATCGACGCCCATCTTTAGTATTTTCGGTTTATAAGGATTGATGCTGTCGTGGGAGTAATTTTCACCGTAGAGCATATCGTATTCCAGCATTTCCATGCCGCTGCTGTAGAGAGCGCGATCGCCGTCCAGGGACGCCTGTTGATACCTGGTCATGATGCCCTCGTGGATGCCGAGGAGGTTTAAGACATAGCTGCTCAGTTCGTAGGAAGTGAGATCCCGATCCTCCCCGTTGAGGCCAAAGTTGCTCCAAATGGCGTATTGGGTCTGGAATATATTGTTGTTTGCTAGATCGTCGGCGCTGAAATCAAGGCCCGGCAGATGGTCTCCGTAGAGCACGAGGACAGTGTCTTCATCGTAATCCGCCAAGGTGGCGGTGAGGTCGCCGATGAACTGATCCATTTCGTAAAACTGGTTGACAAGGTAGGACACACCGGCGATTCTGTC
Source organism: uncultured Peptococcaceae bacterium (assembly GCA_937919295.1). Classification (GTDB taxonomy): domain Bacteria; phylum Bacillota; class Dehalobacteriia; order UBA7702; family UBA7702; genus UBA7702. The sequence goes on from CALFRX010000322.1 coordinate 851, forward strand.
TTCGCTGGCATCGCCATAGACATAGACGCTATAATCTTCGTTGCCCGTAAATTCCGTGGGGTATTTGCCGTGGCCCTGTACGGAAACGGTAAATACGAAATCTTTGTTTTCCGTGGCTTCAAGGGATTTAAGGATCTCTTTGGTCAGGACTTTATCTTTGACCCAGCTTGTGGGAGTATACTCTAAGTCGGTCATGTATTCTTTGGAAATAAAGGTGGAAAAACCGAGCTGGGGGTAGACTTCGTCCCTGCCGTAGAATGTCGCCCGGTTATTATGGATTGCCGTGGCAGCGTAGCCCAGTTGTTCCAGGTTATAGGCGATGCTCTCGCAGGTTCTATCCAGCAGTACGGTTTTATAAGGATATTCCCCGGCGCCAAAATATTTTAAACTCATACCGGTCAATACTTCAAATTCCGTATTGGCGGTTCCGGCGCTGACCGTCGGTACGGTAAGATAACCGGAAATGCAGTCTTCTTTGATCTGATCGAAATGAGGTACGGGGTTTCTGGAATAATAGAGTCCTAAAAGTTCGTTGGGATCAAAGAAGGATTCCAACTGAACGAAGATGATATTGGGTGTTTGTTGTTCTGTGGTATCTGCGGCGATTGCCGCGTTGGCGGTTTCATTGATCGTGTCTATGGTTTCTTCACTGTAATCATCGGGCTTACCAATGCCGCGGTCGATAAAACTATTGGAAAGACAGTAGGCGAAACCGAAGTTTTTATAAGCGTCGGCCAAGTTGCCGAAGCGGGAAGTCAGCAGTTGTGTCTGAATGGCGGTATTTGTCGCCACGGCGACAATGATCACCATCACGATGACCACGGCGAGGGTTTTGATATAGCGTACCTCTCTGTTGATCTTCGGTGCTTTTACGCCGATGAAGATGATGAGCGCCAAAATCAACAAGGCCAAAACGGAAATCAGGATGATTTGTGTCTTGGAAAGGTAGATATTGATGATGCTCAGGGCATAGGTGACCATGGTCAGGTCGATGGCGGAGAAAGGCGTGGTGCGGAAGCCCAGGAGTACGCAGTTGGCGACGGCGCTTAAAAACCAAATGAGGGAAATGAGGGAGCTGACAAAGATGCGCCGTTTGAAAAGAAGTGATATGGACAGCGTCATCAGGATAATCAATACATTATAGAGGAATAGCACAGGGCTTTGCAGTAAATAAACGGCGCCCCCGAGTAAGCTGCGCCGACCGAGACATTCCATAATAAAATTGAGTAAAAAAGCCCAAATCATGTAAAAGATCAGTGGATGCACCAGGTAAAAATCAAATAGTTTCCGGTTGAACTTGTTGATTTTCACGAAACGCTCCTTTTTCTCTTTTTTATCTGGTCTTTCTTTTTTTATTCTGTTAAATATGCGTAAATTCTGTAGCTTCTCTTTCATGATGATTCGCTTTACTTTCTAAGGGGATACCCCCCCAAATCTCAAAATAAACCAACGTTAATATAGCATAAAGTAGTGTGTTTTACAAGGAAATTTGCGTATCTTTTTATTGAAATTGAGTTTTTTTTACATACAAAATATGTTAAAATATAAGAAAATGCAGAGAAAGGCGAAGGAGTCAAGATACGATGGATCAGGAAAAAGAACAAGTCATTGCGTGGCTCAAGGTGTTTGCGAATTTCAGAAACGGTGTCGCGCTGACGGAGATCATTAAAATGGAGGAATCCTTCATCAAAGAGCCCCACTGGCTCTCTCCCCTTCATGGAGAGGAATACCGTTTTTATCACAGCTTTGAACTGGCGGGAATCTGTCGGGGGGAGGAGTTTCCTTTTACCGACGAGGGGCCTTTGTGGGACGGTATCTGTAAAGACGACGCCTCCCGAAAATTTCTCTTCGTGATGGCCCAGGACACCCCCGAAGCCTTAAAAGGGGATTGCGGCGATATCCCGGAACGGGAAAAAGCAGCCGTTGCCAATGTATTTAAGATGCTTCATTTAGAGGCAGACGGCGACCTTGACGCCTGGTACCACGAATACTATCCCGCTGCCCGGGCGCTGGCCTTTGTCACCATGCTCAGCAACCCCTTCGGCAACTGTATGGAAAAGGGGTTTCGCGGGGAACTGATCTTTATGAATATTATCGATAATTATTTGGGTGTTAAGACAACTCAAGAGCAATGGGATGTTTTTTACAAAGAAATGATCGCCAAGATGTTCGGTGCAAGAGGGTTGCCCTATGTTGTTTTTAGCGTTGATTTAAAGGTCTGATCTGTTTTTGATGTCGCCGTCCATGGCGTAAAAAATAAATCCCCGTTTTCCGTTACAGGAAAGCGGGGATTTTTATAACTTTCGGCTTAAAGCGTACCGAAAATACGGTCACCGGCATCGCCGAGACCCGGCAGAATGTAGCCTTTTTCGTTGAGGCTTTCATCAAGGGCGCCGCAATATATCTTGACATCGGGATGGGCTTCCCGCATTTTTTTGAGCCCTTCGGGGGCGGCGATGATACACATCAGTTTGATGCTTTTTGCGCCTCTTTGTTTAAGGAAGCTGATGGCCGCCGCGCCGCTGCCGCCGGTGGCCAGCATCGGATCAACGACAATCACTTCCCTGCTTGCGATATCTGACGGTACTTTACAGTAATACTCTACCGGCTGAAGGGTTTCATGGTCCCGGTAAAGGCCGATGTGTCCGACTTTGGCAGAGGGAATCAGGCTCAAAACGCCGTCCACCATGCCGAGACCGGCTCTTAAGATCGGTATGATGGCGACCTTCTGGCAGAGTACCTTTTGGGTGGTGGTCATCAAAGGGGTGGTAATCTCCGTGTCCATTAGGGAGAGGTTTTTTGTCGCTTCATATCCCATGAGCAAGGCGATTTCATAAACCAGCTGACGGAAATCTTTGGTATTGGTGTTTTTATCACGCAGCATGGTGATTTTGTGGGTGATCAGGGGGTGATCCATAATATGTACGTTGTTCTGCATTGCTTATGCCTCCGTTTCTTCCACGGTTTTTGGGTTGTCGTCAATTTTTTCCAGCCGTTGTGGTAAAATTAGGTTGAGCAGAATGCCGATGATCACCGCGAGGAAGAGTCCGGAAATGGTCACATTCACATTTCCGATATTGATGGCGAGGCCCCCCGCAACGCTGAAGCCGGTACCGATGCTTAGTATCAAGGCGACAATGATCAGATTTCTGGAATGGGTGAAGTCAAGTTTGGCTTCGGCCAGGGTACGAATACCGATGGCGGAGATCATCCCAAACAGGATGAATTCTACGCCGCCCCGCACCGGGGTGGGAATGGTCTGTAAAACGGCGCCGAATTTTCCGAAGATCCCGAGGATCACGGCGCAAACAGCGGCAATGCGGAGAAGTTTGGGATTGTAGTTTTTGGTGGTGGCGAGAACGCCGGTGTTTTCCGAATAGGTGGTATTGGCGGGACCGCCGATGAAGCCTGCGAACATGGTAGCGAGACCGTCCCCTAAGAGGGTGCGGTGGAGTCCCGGATCTTTAAAGAAGTCTTTCCCTACCACCGCGCCGTTGGTGGTGATATCGCCGATATGTTCCATACAGGTTACCAAGGCGATGGGAGCGATGGCTAAGATGGCGACGATGTCAAATTTCGGCAGCGTAAAGAAACCTTCCGTATGATAAGGGATGTTGATCCAATGGGCCGTACCAATGGCGGAATAATCCATGGTGATGACGTTGGTTAGATCCAAAACGACACAGAAAAGGTAGCCGACGCCGAGACCGATCAGGATCGGCACGAGTTTAAAGAAACCTTTCGCAAAGATCGTGCAGGTGATGACGATGATCATTGTAAACAGCGCGATGCCCAAACTTAAAAGAGCGCTACCGGTGAGCATGGTATTGGTTGCGTCGCTGACGCCGACGCTGACCAGGGATAAACCGATGACCACAATGACGGGACCGGTGACCACCGGGGGGAAGATTTTTTTAATGCGGTCGGGTCCGGCAAGGTAGGCGGCGAGGGCAATGATTGAATAAATGAGACCGGCGAAAATAATGCCGCCTTGGGCGTATTCGATTCCGTAGGATCCGACAATGGCCGCGATTGCCCCCAAATAGGCAAAAGAAGAGCCTTGGAATACCGGAACTTTAAACTTCGTACACAGATGAAAAATCAATGTACCGATACCGGCGGAAACCAAGGCTGTCGAGGGGTTTAATCCGGTGAGCAATGGCACCAGGATTGTGGCTCCGAACATCGCAAATAGGTGTTGGACGCCTAGGGCCATATCCTTGCCCGTGAGTTTTTCCATGACTGTTTTCCTCCAAAAATACTCTTTTTTACGTGAATAAACACGATTCTTAAAAAGTCTACTACATCTCTTATTCTTTGTCAATCAACGAAGCGGGCGGCAAAAAATAATTATGTCTACATTTATATATGCCATTTTAAAATGATCACGTTTGTGTTTTTGCAAGGGATGAACCAGGAGAAATCATAAAAAAGAAGGCACTTAACCGAAGCATTCTGCCCCTTCATATATATTAATTTATGTTTATAAAAACGGAAATTAAAATATTGTGTTTCGTTTATTATTTTGCCCGAAAAGCGGATTAACCGTATGAAAAAATTGAAATTTCTTGCTTTTTAATTTTTTCAGGGCTATACTTAGAGCGTATTAAAATGAATCTCTTTGCTTTAGGGAAAATCCTCAGTTTTTATTTGTATATGTTTTTATTTTCTTAAAGCTTAGGTAGATTCAAAAAAACCAAAAGAAGAGGGGATTGAATTGGATACCATGTTTTTCGGCACATTAGCATTTCTAATTTTATTTCCGACCGTGATTGCACTGATTCTTTTGGCTGTTAAAAATGATGCCGCAAGAGGCGGGATTGTCAAAGTAGCGTCTGTTCTGATTGCTTTGGGTTCCGTCTTTCTTGCTGTGGTGTATTTTATGAACGGGGGAGGTACGACCATCGCTTTTGATAGCGAGGTGGTTTCCTACGCCATGATGATCATCGAGATTCTTTTAGGTCTCATCATCATCGTCCTCGGGATCAAGTACAGACATTATTGGGCATCGGTCTTAGCAGCAATTCAGACGCCTTTGATGATTTGGTTCGAATTAACCAAAGGTCATAGCGTTGAAGTCAGCTACAATCTCTATGTCGACGGTCTTTCGGTAATCATGGCTTTGATTATCGGAGTCATCGGTAGTCTTATCACTGTTTACGCTTTGGGCTACATGAAAGATTACCAACATCACAATGCAGACAAACCGGATAGAAGACCATTTTTCTTTTTCATCATGTTTGTCTTCCTTGCCGCCATGTTTGGCATTGTCACCGCGAACAATTTAGTATGGATGTTTTTCTTCTGGGAAATCACGAGTCTGACCTCGTTCTTCCTGATCGGTTATTCCAAAACAGAAGAAGCGATCAAGAACTCCTTCCGCGCTCTGATCATGAATCTCGGCGGCGGTCTTGGTTTTGTTCTTGCCATCCTTTTCTTGGGCAATTTCTGCGAAACCGTTGAATTGTCCGGCTTGCTCAGTGGCGGCGTCGCAGGAACCTGGGGTTATTATTTGACCATTCCCGTTGCCCTGCTGGCTTTTGCCGGGATCACCAAAGCCGCTCAAATGCCCTTCTCCAGTTGGCTCTTGGGCGCAATGGTGGCGCCGACTCCCGTTTCCGCGCTACTCCATTCTTCCACCATGGTGAAGGCCGGTGTTTTCCTGATCATCAAACTGGCTCCCGTGATGGGCGTATGGGTTCCCGGTTACGAACAGTCCTATAGCGCGCTCTATTATAATTACGCCGGCATCATGGTGATGTTGGTCGGCGGTATTACCTTCCTTATTGCTTCCCTTATTGCCATTTCCCAGTCTAACGCCAAACGCGTTTTGGCCTACTCCACCGTGGCGAACCTCGGTTTAATCGTTTGCTGCGGCGGCATCGGTACCGCTGCTGCGGTTTGGGCCGGGATTATGCTGATTATCTTCCACGCCATCGCCAAATCTTTGCTGTTCCTCAGCGTCGGTACCACCGAACACCGGATTGGCAGCAGAGACATCGAAGATATGGACGGTCTCTTTGTGAGATTGCCCAATGTCGCGAAGTTTATGATCGTTGGCATCTGCGGTATGTTTATCGCTCCTTTCGGGATGTTGATTTCCAAGTGGGCGGCGATGGTTTCGTTTATCGATTCCGGTAACCCGTTCCTTATTTTACTGCTGGTCTTCGGTTCCGCGGCAACGCTGTTCTTCTGGACCAAATGGCTCGGAAAGCTCACCGCCGTGGTTGCCGGTAAAGACAATCACGAATCTTTAGGGATCTCCGGCGAAGAAAAAATGGTGCTTGGCACCTTAACCGGGTTGACCGTGGCAATGTGCCTGTTCTTCCCGATTCTTTCCTCCCACGTGGTGGTACCCTATCTTAGCACCTTCTTCTCCGATCTTGAGACCAGTATGTTAAGCAGCGGTAACCTCGCGATTATGGTCTTTATGGTGGCTACTCTCATTCTGTTGGTCGCCTTCTTCTACGGAAAAACCAATAAAAAGATCGTACCGATCTATCTTTCCGGTGAAAATGTAGGCGATGATATTTCTTTCCGCAACTCCTTCAAAAAGAACCAGGCTTCCCAGTTGAAAAACTGGTACATGGACGCCTATTTCGGTGAAAAGAAAATGAATCGGATCGGTATCCTCAGCACGGTCATAATCATTGCCATGGTTGCTCTTTGGATCGGTGTGATGGCCGGTATTTTGATTCACTTTATCCAGGGAGGTGCGTTCTGATGACAATTGGATTCCTTTCCGACGCCTTCGGTTTTAACTTCGGTATATGGAACATTGTATCCATGATTGCCTTTGTTGTTTTGGCGCCTTTCGTCGGCGGTTTACTGGCCGGGATCGACCGTAAAATTACCGCGAGAATGCAGGGACGCTTCGGCCCCCCCATCCTTCAGCCTTTTTACGATGTGTTGAAGCTGACGGAAAAAGAACCGATTACCGTCAATCAATACCAGGACTTCTATATTGGAAGCTTCCTGTTCTTCATTATCCTCACCGGCGTGTTTTTCTTCGCCGGCGGCGATCTCTTACTGGTGATCTTCGCCCTGACCCTGGCCAGCGTATTTATGATTGTGGCGGCGTTTTCCGCCAACTCTCCTTACGCCCAGGTCGGCGCGGAACGCGAATTGCTCCAGATGATGGCTTACGAACCCATGGTGCTTTTGACCGCGGTTGGCTTTTATATGGTCATCGGTACCTTTGATGTGATCGACGTGCTCTCTGCGAAGGTGCCTGCCATTATCTATTTGCCCGGGGTTTTTGTGGGCTTTGTCTACATTCTGACCATAAAATTCAGAAAATCGCCCTTCGATTTGAGCATGTCTCACCACGCGCACCAGGAATTGGTCAAAGGGCTTTCCACGGAGCTTTCCGGTAAAACCTTGGCTTTG
>CALFRX010000323.1 GCA_937919295.1 uncultured Peptococcaceae bacterium
GATCAGCACCTGGACAGCACCGACACCTTCCATTTTGGAGAGGGTTTCGGCCAGCTCCGCCTCGGTGGCCGCGAAATAATCATCTCCCTGGGGGGAAGCAGCGCTTTCACTATTTGCCGCGACGCTCTTTTTGCCGACCGCGACACCGTCGCCGATAATCATCAGCACCGCGGCGGCGATGGCCAGAACCGCTAAGATCAGCAGTTTTTTCTTATCCTTTTTGACGATGTGCATCATCTCAGCCTTCATCGCTGTCGCCCCTTTCAAACTTAACTTTAATCGTTTTTCCCGCCATGCCGTAGTTCTCCGCCAAAAGATCCTTGATCTCCGCCGTCATGACCACTTCATCGACGTTTTTTGTATGAGTCACCACCACCGACACCGACTGAAACGCTTCCTGATCCATGGTCACCGCGGCGGCAAAGTCGCAATCTGCGTAGAGGGCCTCGAGACGGCCCTCGATATCGGCGGCGATCTGCCGGGCGGCTTCGGCGTACACGTCTCCCGTTTCGGCGTCGGCTTCGATATCCTCCACATATGCTTCACTCAATTGGGAAAAATCAATATCGGTGAGGTCGGTTCCCGTCCATAATGTGATCAGCGGATTCAGCATCACCGCCATAAAATAGAGGCCGAAAACAAGCTGTACCGGTTTTTTCACGGTACTTTCCGGCAAAATCATATCGCAGAAGGCCGCCAGCACACCGATAACCACCAGGTCTTTTACCATATTTGTGAGAAAATCCATAACCCGCCCTCAACGGAACATCATCGTCACACTGCTTAAACCGATAATGCAAAAAATGAGAAAAAAGAACAGCAAACCCGCAGCGGCCACAATAGCGAAGAGCATGATCAGCACCGAGGAAAAATCGCTCAGCGTTGCCACGAACTCGTTATCCCCGAAGGGCTGGAGCACAGCGGCGGCCAACTTAAACAAAAGCGACATCAGCAAAATACGGATGGCCGGCAGGGCAATGACCATGATCACGGCGACAATGCCGAAAATGCCGATGCCGTTTCGCAAAAGCAAACCGGCTCCGAGCAGGGAATCAAAGGCGTCGGCAAGGTAACCGCCGACTACGGGAATGAAATTACCCGTGGCCATTTTCACGGTTTTCAGTGTCAGACCGTCGATGGTGCCTGCGGCAAAGCTCTCCAAACCGATGATGCCGGTGAAAATCGTCATCATCAGACCGAGACAAACGAGAATCACGTCGCGGATCAATTGAAACAGTTTCTGAAAGGAAAAGGCCGGCGAAAGGTGGGCGGTGACGGCAAGTACCGCCATAATCAAGACGAGAGGCAGAAAGAACCGCTCTGTCAGACCGAGGAAAATGCTGATCACCGCTAAGATCGACGGCTGTACCACCGCGGCGGAGACAGCGCCGCCGGTGAGGGCGAAAGAGCTTAGCAGCACCGGTAAAACAGCGCAGAGAAAATCCGCGGCTTGATGAATGGTTTCACTGCCCAGATCAAGGGCGATGCGAAAGGTCTTCACCGCTACCAAGATAAAAGCGAGAAAGATCACCCACTGACCGACTTTGGCAACGCCCTTGCCCTCAAAGCATTCTTCAAAAATATGAAAGATCGCGGCGGTCATCCCTAACAGCAGCAACTGTCCCAGCAGAGACATAAAAGTACGGGCTTCCCGAAAAACCCAGGCCAACAAGGCTTGAAAGACTGCGACAAGGTCAAAGGAGAAGTCGCCGCCGCGAAAATTATCGTAAAGCTCCTTTAGGGAAACGGAAGGCATCAGCTCCGCCAAAGCGGCGTCAAGTTCATCGACAGCCTCATTCAAATCGCGAAGATCCGGTTCCGCAACTGCCTCCGCCGCTACGGCGGGCAGCGGAAACAGGAACAGCATCATGATGATCAGGGAAAAAATAACCGTCCCGCGCATAACCGCCTCTCAATCAAAAACCGCGATGATCGTTGTTAAAATCGTCTCAAGGAGGGGCACGGTCATGACCATGATCACCATTTTCGTGCCAATCTCGACTTTTTGGGCCAGTCCCGCTTCACCAGCGTCACGGCAGATCTGCCCCGCAAACTCTCCGACATAGGCGATGCAGACCACCTTGACCACCAGGGTCAAATAATCCGTGGACAACCCCGCTTCCCCGGCAATATTGCCGATGACGGAAAAAAGATTCGCCATATAAGGCAGGATTTTCAGTAAAATCAACACGCTGCCGCAAAGGATCACCAGTAGGGCGACGGCAGGCAGCTGACTGCTTTTCAGATAGACGGCCACAGTCAGAGCGACGAGAGATAGTGCTACGATATAAAATACGACTTCCATGCCTCATCGCGCCCTTCAGTAAAAATACATGACGGATTCTACCTTTTCAAAGAGTTCCACAATGTAGGGAATCACCTTGATCAGTGCAATGGTAATCCCCAAAAACAAGGTCAGATAGGCATATTCTTCCCTACCCGCCTGCTTTAGCAGGAGGTGGATCACCGTTACGGCGATGGCCAGTCCCGCCAGAAAAAAGATGATGCCGAAATCCCCCATACATTGCCTCCGTCCTTACAGCACCGTCAGCGCCGCGGCAAAGCCGAAAAGCCAGCCGCCGGCGCCGATCACCTTACTCCATTTCTTTTCGTTTCTTTCCGCTTCCTTCAGGGCTTCTTCTCCCTGCCGCAGGATATATCTGAAATTCTTCAACTCGTTTTTCAAATCGGTGACGCCCAACTGCACGCCGAAACGTCCCATCCACTCCATATCCCGCTTTGTCAGCGCGAGATTTTCCCGGCCACAGGCGAGGGCGTCATGAAAGGCAGATTCCCCGTCGATGGCCTGTTCCTTTAACAACTGTGCCGTATGGAGAAAAACAGAGCGCATTTCCCCTTTCATCCGTTCCCCGGCCCGGAGAAAGCAAAGATCCAAGGACGGGGCGGCGTAGGTGATTTCCCCCTCGATGAGGCGAAGGCCGAAAAGAAAATTCTCGATTTCTTCCCGTCGTTTTTTCAGGTCGTTACACAGCACAGTGCCGATGAGGCCGGCTGCGGTCACAATCAGGAGGAACAAAATTACTTTTATCATAGAAAGGATTCCCCTCCTTCATTCCGCGGAGATAGACGGCCTCTATTGTACCGGGGCCGCACCTTCGGGAAAGATGTACGAGGCGGCCAAAAACGCCGTCTTTGATCAACCCGGAAACCACAGGGCGGCCGGTAAGTTCCGCCCAAGAACCGGCGTGTACCGAAAGCAACAGCCGAATGCCGGAACGTACGGCTTCGGTCACGGCATAGCGGTCTTCCTCACCGCCGATCTCATCGGTGACGATAACGGCGGGAGAGAGGGAACGTATCGCCAAAAGCATTCCCTCGCTTTTGGGAAAGGCATCCAAAACGTCGGTGAGATCGCCGATATCAAACCGGGCTTTGCCCATGAAGGTGGCGGCCAATTCCGAACGCTCGTCGACAACGGTCACATTGTGGGGAGGATACGGCGGACTGCCGCTGGATAAAAGCCGTGTAAGATCTCTTAAAAGCGTGGTCTTGCCAGCGCAGGGCGAGGAAAAGACGAGGGTATTTTCAAAGCCGTTCGCCCCGTAGAGGTAAGGCAGGAGTTTTTCGCCACCGCCGCGAATCTCTTTGGCCACCCGGTAATTCAATGAAGTGATCTCCTTTTGCGTCTTTACCCTCCCGGCGCTTAACACCGCTTTTCCAGCAACCCCCACGCGGTGGCCGCCGGGAAGCGTGATATAGCCCCGGCGCAGTTCCTCTTCGAGGGCGTAAACGGAGGAGGCGGTTACCAGCCGCCAGGCTTCCTGCATGTCCCCTTCTTCCACGCAAAAAGCTTGTCCCCTTTCGTCCGTGAGGCCGCCGTCGCCGAAAAAATGAAGCTCATTTTTGAGCAAAAGCGCGATGGGCTGTCCTATGCGCAGCCGGATCTCTTCCACCGCGCAGAGAACATCGCGATCACAGGCATCCATTAGCGTATTAAGGCGCTTAGGCAGGTATTTGGTTAACAGGGAAAAGCGTTCTAAGCCGTTTTCCGCTTTCACGATAACACCCCTTTCTATATAAGCTATGAGGAACGGTAAAAGGATAGAACGACTTCAAAATAGAAAAAAAGATTGACCGAAGACGAAAAAAGTATTATTCTTATATTGGTATATCATTTAAAGGAGGTGTCGTCTTGCTTGCCGTCAGTTTAAATCAGGTGTCTAAAAAATACGGCAGAAGAATCGGTATTCGCGGCATTGATCTCACGGTCAACAGAGGTGATATTTTCGGACTCATTGGCCCTGATAACGCCGGGAAATCCACGATACTCAGAATTTTGATGAATTTTGTTTTCCCTTCCGACGGTGAAGTTACCATTTTCGGCTTAAATGTGACGAAAGAGGCGAAAGAGATCAAAGAGGACGTGGCCTACGTTCCCGGTGAAATCTACTTCTATCACAACATGAAGGCTGGAAAATATATACGCCTCACCATGAAGATGCATCATCAAAAAGACAAGGAACGTTGTGATGAGCTAATCAAACTTTTTGAGATCGATCCGAAGGAAAAATTTGAGGTGATGGACAGAAGCGATCAGAAAAAAGTCGCCCTCGCCGCCGCCTTGAGTATCAAACCGAAACTGCTTTTATTGGACGAGCCCACCCGTGGACTCGACGCTGCGATGAAAAACCGTCTGTATCAGTATCTTACGGAAATGCAGGCAAACGGAACCACCATCATCATCACCGGCCGGGATGCCGAGGAAATATACGGGCTTTGCAATCGGATCGCCATCATCGAAAACGGCGAAATCACCGTTGACGACAAAGCTTTTGCCCTGGAAAATCCCGACTATTTCAAAGATAAATTTAATTTTTCCGCAATATCCGACGATGCGGCCGCAGCGGAAATTACCGCTGCTGTCTTGGAAGATACCATCGTCATGCTGCCCGATGACTTAGACACGCCAAGGGAAACCGCTTACGACGGCAAGGCCGAGGACAGTTCCAAAAATTATAAAAACATTACAATGAAATCTACCGGTTTTGACAGAGATGCCTTTTTAAATATCGGAGCCAAAATTATCAGGGAAAAAGCCGGTAAGATCGTCATAGAATACAGCGGCGACCTTAGCGTTCTCGCCAAGTTGCTCTACGATCTCAACATGGACGACATTCGCATCAGCAGTAAAGATTTGCAGGAAGAGTTCCTGCCCTTTTATGAAGGGGGTGAAAACGAATGACCGTATTTCATCTTGACTTCAAAAGGAAAATCGGCGAACTGATCACCTGGACGATTATCGTCGGCGCCATCATTGCCATTATGATG
>CALFRX010000324.1 GCA_937919295.1 uncultured Peptococcaceae bacterium
GGCACGGTTTACGACCGCAACAACATTGCCATTACCGCCGACCGGGAAACCCTTGCCCTGTTAATCGTACCTGCTCTTATCGACGATGTGAGGAAAACGGCGGAGGAACTCCAGGCGAACCTTGGTTTTTCCGCCGCGCTGTTGCAAGATAAGATCGCGGGGAAAAGTGAGAGCGGTAAAACCATACGCAAAACGCCTTTTGTGGCCAAAACCGATTTGGCCGCAGTGGAAGCAAGAACGGTAGAATCTCTAAAACTCAACGGTGTTTACGTTGTTTCCCGTCAGGGCCGTTATTACCGGGACTATCCGGCGCTGCACCTCTTAGGCGCTTTGGGCGAACGAAGTAACGCTACGGCGAAAGAAACTGGCGTTACCGTCGGTTTGAGCGGCTTGGAGAAGATATACGAGGACATCCTGCATAACAGTGGCGGGAAGAAAATCGGTTTTTTGGTGGATGAAAACAACAAGGTCATCGAAAGCGGTGCGTATTTTTTGATAGAGGATAGCGCGTCCGCCGCGGGAGAACTCTACCTTACCCTTGATCTCGACATCCAGCGCGCCGCCGAGGCCGCCATCGGTGAGAATGAAGGCGCCATCGTGGTGATGGATGCTGAAAACGGCGATATTTTGGCCTTGGTCAGCTCTCCCAAATACGATCCTTATCAGGTGACGGAAAATGTTTCCAACGACGTTTATGTCAATAAAGCGCTATCCGCTTATCCGCCGGCCTCTCTCTTTAAAATTTTTCTTGCCGCCACCGCTTTGGACGAAGGTGTGGTGCAACCAGAAACGAGCTTCTTTTGCAATGGCAGCTATACCCTAAACAACGGGCAGCCCATTTCCTGCTGGAAAGAGGAGGGACACGGTTTTCTCACCTTTGACGACGCCTTGTCCCTAAGCTGTAATCCTGTTTTTGTGCGCACGGCGCTTTCTTTGGGCAAAGACCGCATGGAAGAGGCCTTTGCCCGTTGGGAACTGAATGACGACTATTTGCTGGGCTATCCCTTAAACGATCTTTCTGGACTTGATTTGGCTGGCGGCGGCGAAGCGGATCTGGCCAACGCCGCCTTAGGGGAAAAGGGCGTGATGATGACACCGGTGAATATTGCCAAAATGATCAACGTCATTGCCGCCAATGGTCTCCTCTATACCCCCCGCGTAGTCCAAAAGTCCGTGGCCAAGGAGGGGAATACGGTTTCTTCCTATGATACCGCCCTGACGTTGCGGGTGATCTCGGCAGAAACAGCGGAAACCGTCAAAGAGATGATGGCGAAAACCTTTAAAAACGGCACGGCGCAAAGTCTTCATTTGGAAGATTTTAAGATTGCCGGTAAAACCGGCACTTCGGAGACGGGGAACGTTTGGATCGGCGGCTTTTTCCCTTACGACGATCCTAAATATACCGTGGTGATTTTGGTGACCGGGGGCAGCAGCGGTGTGGGCGATGGCGGTCCCATCATGAAAAAACTTTGCGCCTATTTGGAAAATAAAATGTGACAAGCCGTTTATGCCGGTGAAAAATTTTGTGACCGGGTTACTGACAAAAACTTTTTTTTCGTATATAATCAATTTAACATTGATGATACGCAAAGGAGATAACAGCCATGGCCAAAAGTGAAATCTTTGCCGGCATCTGCGGTTTGACCACCACCGTGACGGCGGAACCCAAGGATGGCATGAACTTTACCCTGAAAGTAGACTCCGAGTGTGATGCTTACGATGATCTCGATGAGAGACTGCCGGAAGCCAGCATGATGGCGGGGTTCGACCCTATTGGTACCGGCCCCATCTACGAGGCCTGCCGGGCCAAATGCAAGCACGGCGCCTGCCCTGTGCCCATGGGGATCATCAAAACCGTGGAGGTCGCCGCCGGGATGGCCTTGCCCAAAGATGTGGAAGTGACCGTTGAAAAGTAAAGCAAAACGAAGATGATCCCGTAAATCGAAAAGAGACTGTTAGAGAATCCAGCTTGCGCTTGAGTTTTCCCACAGTCTCTTTTTTTTAGATCATAATCAATTGATCTTAATAGCGGATTTGGTTCTTTTCCGAGGCGTATTCCTCGGTCTTTGTCGGCATCTGTTTTTGCCGCAGCTTGTTCTCACTCCACTCCTTAAAGAGTACGTAGATGATGGCGAAAAGCGGCACGCCGATGACCATGCCGATGAAGCCGAAGAGTTGGTTGCCGATAACGATGGCAAAAACAATCCAAATGGCGGAAAGGCCAATGGAATAACCTAATATTTTAGGACCGATAATATTACCGTCCACCTGCTGAAGAATGAGGATAAAGAGCAGGAACCAAAGGGCTTTGGCGGGGTCGACGATTAAAATGATGAAAAAACAGGGGACGGCGCCGATGATCGGCCCAAAAAAGGGTATGATATTGGTAATGCCGATGATTACGGCTACGAGCAGCGCGTAAGGGAAATGGAAGATGGAAAGGCAGATAAAGGCGAGGATCCCGATGATGAGTGAATCCAGCAGCTTCCCGGAGATGAAACTGCTGAAGGTTTCATTGGAAAGACTGGTGAGTTGTAAGAGTCGTTCCACCTTTTCCTTTTTCATATGGGCGTAAAGTACTTTTTTGGTTTGGGCGTAAAACCGTTCTTTTCTGGCCAAAAAGTAAATGGAAACAACAATGGCAATGAAAAGGTTGACGATGATTGAAGTGATTTTTGTGGTGATATCTACGGTATACGGCAATACGTATTCGGTGAAGAAGGAGGGCAGAGAATCCTCCAGGCCGACGAGTTTCACTGTGGCCCAGTCGAGAATATTTGTGGCCCAAACGTGGTTGGCGGCGAAAGTTGTGGCAAAGGCGGTGAAGTTTTCGATGTATCCCGCCGTGTTGCCGATCAGCCCCGCGATGCTGTCGGCGGTTTGCGGCACGATGATGGCAATGCAGAGGATCACGATGATCAAGGCCAATAAAAACCCGCAGATCATCGCGGCGGACCGTTGTGTTTTGCCGTTTTTGATTTTTTTGAAAACACGGCGTTCAAAAAATACCATAAAGAAGTTGACGAAATAAGCGATGATTAGGCCCCATAAGAAAGGCTTGAAAACCGCCAAAACCCAGCCGATCCACGACAAAACATCTTCAATCCGGGAAAGGATGAAGTAAAAGAGGATGCCGCCGAAGACCAAAAAGGCAAAGCCGATGGATTGTTGAGAAAAATACTTTTCGAATCGTTCTTTCATATAATCGTTTCCTTTGAAAATCTTGATCTTATTATACAATGGCAAAGAAAAATAGTCTATCCTTTCCTTGAAAAATATGATATCATAGAAGCAGAGATTATGTACCTTTATGGGAGTTTACTATGTCGCATTTTACAACACATCACATTTTCGGTCAGCAAGTTTTAAGAGACGCCGCTTTTCCTACAGCCCGCCTCGTGGAGGAGAATCTCTCCGCATTTTGCTGGGGATTGCAAGGAGCCGACCTCTTATATAGCCACCGTTATATTGACGAATACAGTGAACTGCCCCTCTACGGACGCATGATTCACGGGGAAAAAACCAACACGCTGTTTACCTTTTTGGCTCACGATCTGATCAATCACAGAAAATGCGTCGATTTCGAAATACTGATGGCTTATTATTATGGTTTTTGCTGTCATTATGCTCTTGACTGTAAATGCCATCCCTATGTATTTTCCCTGCAAAAACGATTGGAAGACGCCTCAACGGATCCGTCTAAAACCGTCGGTTCCCACTGGCGCATCGAAGACGGTATGGATCACGAGTTTTCCAAGGCACTGCTTCGGTATTCTTTACAGCATACGGCGGTGCAGGAAACACTAATAATCCCGCGCCGTGGAGGATTACTACATCGCGGATCATAGCGTACGCCGGACCATCGCCGGGCTTTACAGCCGCGTTCTTTGGAATGTCTATGAAGTACGGGTGCAGGCGAAAAAGGTGGAGGAATGCTTTGCCGACGGGATCTGGCGCACGGACCTGATCTACGACACCGATGGCAGGCTGAAGCCCTACGCCATCATGAACCGGCAGGTTCTGCAAAGCTGTCATGATGCCTGCTCCTATTTTGCCAATATCGCACCGACGGCTGACGACTATTTGAACTTGAAACGCACTACCTGGTTTCACCACGGTGATCAGGCAGAACATCGGGAAAGCGTCATCGATTTGATGAGCCAGGGCAAAGAGCTGGCGCTTACCTTATGGCATTTAAGCGCTCACGGGGTCAACCAGGGAAACCGCCACCTGATCACCAATTTTGATTTTAGCCGCTCCTTTGTAGACGGAAAATTCAGATAAAATACAATTTTTGGTTATCAAACCCTCCTTTCTTGTATATTGATTAGAGTAGGAGGGTTTTCTTCGTTTATCGGTCAACCGCATAGAGCTTTACCGCGGTAAAAACGAGACGCCGAAGTACCATTAGTACACGGTGCGCCCAGCGTTTGCCGTGTCTTGCCCGATACGGTTGGAGACGATCCTATAGCCCGAAGCGAACCGCGAAAGCAATCTCTGCTTTTGTCTCTAACCCTCCTTTTCGAGAAGGAGGGTTTTGTATGGTGGAAAAAGTCATCCCTTTGATCATTGCCGGCGGGAAAGGCAGTCGTTTCTGGCCGTTGAGCAGGGAGGACTGTCCGAAACAATTTCTCAGCATTGACGGCGGCGATTCTTTGCTGAAAAGAGCCTTTTTAAGAGCGCAGACCATTGCCGTAAACGCCGTTCCGTATATCATTGCCGGTGAGGATCAGCGGGAACAGGTATGCGCGGCCCTCAGCGGCGAAGAAGGGAATTATCAGTTCATCGGCGAACCCTTTGGCCATAATACCGCGATCGCTGTTTTTTGGGCCTGTAAATGCCTGAAAGAAAAAGAGGAACGCGGCATCATCGCCGTGCTCCCTTCCGATCACCAGATTCCCGATCAGGAAGGCTTTGCCGACACGCTAAAAAAAGCCGTCGCCGTTGCCGATTTAAAACAATCCCTTGTGGTGATCGGTGTTACGCCTCATTATCCCGCCACCGGTTACGGTTATGTGGAACGGGGCAGAAAAGAATATCTCGAAAATGAGACCTACTATCATGTCCACCGTTTTGTGGAAAAACCTCACCGGGAAAAGGCCCGGCGTTACCTCAAAAAGGGTACGTATCATTGGAACTGCGGTATGTCTGTTTTTCCCCTGACGGCAATTTTTGATATCTTCGACCGCCATCTGCCTTCTTTCGGCCAGAAATTCACTGATATTGGCCTTTACGATCAGGAAGGGTTGGCAAAAGCCTACAGGGAATCGGAAAACGTATCCTTTGACGTCGGTATTTTGGAAAAGGAAAAAGAGACCTATCTGGTGGAAGCGGAATTTCGCTGGGATGACGTGGGTAGCTATAACAGCCTTGGTTCTCTGATTCGCCCTGATGAGCAACTCAACATCTTAAAGGGTAACCATATTTTGAAGGATGTGCGCAATTCGGTGATTTTAACCGATAACCGGCTTTGTGCCGTGGTGGGCATGAAGGATGTGGTGATCGCGGAAGACCGCGGTGTTTTGTTGATTTGTCCCCGGCGGCGGGTAGAGGAGATCAAGGAGATTGTGGCGGCGCTAAAAGAAGAAAACCAAAAATACCAATGAAATCAAACTGTCCCGTCTCCCGGGGCAGTTTTTTGTAAAAGCAACACCGCTGCCGGAAGATCGGCAAAAGGCGCTAAAAATTTTCTTTGCCGTGGGGAAAAGGGAAAATAAAAGATGAAACTTATACAGGTGTTTCTTCTGATTTTGGCCTTTTGTGTTTTCTTGACGAAACAGATATAATTTGATAAAATTTATATATTATCTTTTCGTCACAGCAGGAGGAAAAGTTCCAGACTGTCAATAAGACCAAAGCTTGGCGGGAAAGTGGCGAGGCCGCTTTTTTGACAAGCTAAAGTCCCTTGCTTTTCCGCTGTCAGCGGGAGGATTTTCGGAGGTGTAGCGTGAAAAAAGCGAAAGTAATCATTGTGATGGGCAGCGATTCCGATCT
>CALFRX010000325.1 GCA_937919295.1 uncultured Peptococcaceae bacterium
GCCAGTATTATATCATCATTCACGCTGTCCCAGGCCAGCAGGTACTGTCACCGACAGAGGTCTTTGCTGGTCCCTGCCTTTTGGCGCAAAGGGATCCGTTGCTGATGGCTTATTTGGACGCCGAAAAAGCAAAAGCCCAGACGATCCTAATCAGGCTGAAAAAAAAAGGAAAAGGCAGATTCCGTCAAGAGGAACTTAACGTATATCTAAAGCAAATTGAGATAGCAAAACGGAGAATGGAGGGATATACATGCTATTAAAAGATGTGCTGGCGAAAATAGATCTCTGCTGTCCCTTTGCTTTCCAGGAAGAATGGGATAACAGCGGTTTACAGGTGGGCGACCCTGCGGCCAACATCCATCGGGTTTTGCTGGCCTTCGATTTCACAGAGGCTGTTTTGGCCGAAGCCGTTGCCAAAAGGGCGGAGCTCGTCGTCACTCATCATCCCTTCTTTTTTCAAGGGGTGAAGCGCATTGATCTTGATACAAGCAAAGGCAAAATGATCGCCGGCCTCATCCGCCAAAACATCGCTGTTGTTGCCTGCCATACGTGTCTTGATAAGATGGAATACGGCGTCAGCGCCGCTTTGGGAAATCGGTTGAATTTGCAAGATTGCGCTGTTTTTTTGCCGGAGGCCAGCGGCTTGGGTTTTGGCATGATGGGATATTTGCCGCAAGAGACCTCTTTGGGAGAGTTTACGGAAACGGTTAAAAGGAACCTCGGTCTTGACGCCTTGCGATTTGTCGGTGATCCCGCCGCCCCGGTGAAAAAGGTGGTGGTGATGGGCGGTGCGGGAGCGGAATTTATGGCGGAGGCAAAAAACCGGGGCGCCGATGTCTACGTCAGCGCTGATTTTAAATATCACGACGCTCAGGCAGCCCAAGAAATGGGGCTTTTGATCATCGACGCCGGTCATTTCGGTACGGAAGCCGTTGTTCTTGAGCCTTTTATGCAGAAACTGGCAACAGCCATGCCATCCTTGGTGTTTATGCTCTCCACGCAAAGCGGGGATTTTTGGTCGTACCGATAATCCTTGCCAAAGAGCAGGGAATCGTATATAATAGCAAAGCGGAGTAAATCGTATCATCGCGAGCGGAACACCGAAAGGTGCCGTTTGAGGAAAGTCCGGGCACCGTAGGGCAGGATGCCGGTTAACGGCCGGCGAGGGTGACCTCAGGGATAGTGCCACAGAAATAAACCGCCTTCTGCGGAAGGTAAGGGTGGAACGGTGCGGTAAGAGCGCACCGGCGGTTTGGCAACAAACCGGCCAGGTAAACCCCATCCGGTGCAAGACCGAATAGGAAAGTATTGGGCGGCCCGCCCAGCTTTCGGGTAAGGTCGCGCGAGCGTTTCGGCAACGAAACGCCAAGACAGATGATGATCGAATCGTTTAGAACAGAACCCGGCTTACGGATCTGCTCCGCTACGATTGCTCATAAAGGCTGATACGCGGCGAACCCCTTGCCCTGCGACTGCTTGAGTACATTCAGGTACACGGCGCAGCCGCAGGTCAATGCGTTCACCGTGTCTAAGCCTTTCTGCACAATCTCTACGATTGCTGATAAACCGCGTATTGCGGTGTCCGTTTTTATTTTCTGCCCCGCCGTTGTTTTTGTTGACAAAACGAGATTTTATGTTAAAATAGGGGTAATCGAATAAGGTCGGTGCCGGGAGATACTCCCGGATAAAAGGAAAAACGGTTGAAATCCGTTACAGCACCCGCTACTGTGAGAGAGGATGAAATCCGAAGAGCCATTGGCGCACGTATTGCGTAGAGAAGGCCGGAGAGTAAGATGAAGCTCAAGTCAGGAAACCTGCCATGTGATTCCGGAACTCGGGAAGGAAGAGCCGGGATGAGATGGTATTTTATTCTGTCCGCATCCCGTTTTGGATGCGGTTTTTTCATTTAGGAGGAAAAAATTATGAAACTGTGGCAAGAAACCTTAGAGAAGATCAAACCCCTTAATCATGAAACCCAGAAAGCAGCCCAGGAATATATCGATGGCCTTATCAAGCCCATCGGCAGCCTTGGCCGCCTGGAAACGCTGGCAGCTCAAATTGCCGGGATCACCGGTAATGTCAAAGGGAGCCAGATGAAAAAACGCGTCATCATCGCCATGTGCGCCGATAACGGCGTCCATGAGGAGGGTGTTACCGTTGCCGGTCAGGAAGTTACCACTATCATGGCCAAATGTATGGCCAGGGGCGTTTCCGGGATGACCGTTTTTGCCAAAGAAGCCGGTGCCGATTACGTTCTCGTGGACGTCGGCATCAACAGTGATGATATCATCCCTGGTATGATCCATAAAAAAATCGCCCACGGTACGGCGAACTTTGCCAAAGGCCCTGCCATGAGCCGGGAAGACTGCATTAAGGCCATGGAAATCGGGATCGAAACCGTCAATGAACTGAAAGAAAAGGGCTATGATATCATCGGTACCGGCGAGCTGGGCATGGGCAATACCAGCTCCAGTTCGTGCGTACTGGTGGGATTAAGCGGCATTACCATGGACGAAGCCGTGGGCCGCGGTGCGGGTCTCACCGAAGAAGCGTATCTCCATAAGAAAGAAGTGCTGGAACGGGCCATGGAAATCAATCAGCCCGATCCCAACGACGCCGTGGATGTTGTGGCCAAAGTCGGCGGTTTCGATATCGCCGGTCTTGTCGGCGTTTACCTGGGCAGCGCCGCCAATCGCTTGCCGGTGGTGATTGATGGGTTTATCTCTGCCTCTGCTGCCTTGGCTGCGGTGAAGATCTGCCCCACGGTGAAGGATTATCTGATTCCTTCCCACTGTTCCGCGGAACCGGCCTTTATGGCAGCGATGCAAGCCATCGGCAAGGAGCCCCTTCTCCTGCTTGATATGCGCCTTGGCGAAGGCAGCGGCTGTCCCTTGGCCTTCCATGTTGTCGATACGGCTTTGGTCATGATCAATGAAATGGCCACTCTCAACGACGCCGCCATCGAGCATGACGATTTTGTCGATATTCGGGAGGAAAACGCATGAGCAAAGTGACGCTGATCACCGGCGGCGCTCGCTCCGGCAAAAGCAGTTTTGCGGAAGAGCTAATCAAGGAAAAGGGGGAAAAGATCCTTTACGTAGCCACAGCCAAAGCCATTGACGATGAGATGAAGGACCGTATCAAGAAACACCGAACCCGTCGTCCTGCTCATTGGGATACTTTGGAACAGTACAAAGGCCTCGGCGCGGTTTTACCGGAACTTTCCCAAAAATACAACGGCATTCTCTTAGATTGCGTGACGATCATGGCCACCAACATCATCTTTGATGATCCCGTCATGCTCAAAGAAGACGTCTCTTTTGAGGAGATGATGCAAACGGAAAAGGCCCTCGTTGCGGAGATTCATGATTTTATCGCCTGTTTTCCCGCGCTTTCCTGCGATCTGATTCTCGTCACCAACGAAGTCGGTTTGGGCCTCGTGCCGGAATATCCCCTTTCCCGGTTTTACCGGGACGCTTTGGGCCGCGTCAATCAGGCCTTGGGCAAAGCCGCCACAGAAGTCTATTTTGTCACCTGCGGCGTGCCGTTGAACATCAAAGGATAAGGGAACGATGAAAAGCATTTACTTGGTTCGCCACGGTGAAACGGAACTGAATCTGAAAAAGGTCTATTACGGCCGAATCGACTGCAGCCTCACGGAAAAGGGAATTTCCCAGGCCAAATCATTGCAGCCCTTCTTTTCCCGCGTAGAACCACTTCTCGTTTATACCAGTCCTCTATTGCGGGCAATCCATACCGCCGATTTGCTGTTGGGGGAAACGAAGGCGGCCCGTTTGACTGATGAGCGCCTCAATGAGCTTTCTTTTGGCGCATGGGAAGGAAAACACTACGAATCCCTAAAAGGAGACCCCCTCTATCAAAAGTGGTGCGAAGATTGGCGGCATCAATCGCCGCCGGCAGGGGAGAGCTTTGCTGATATGGCGAAGAGAACCCGCTCCTTCTTTGACGCTCTGCAAAAAAGAGAGGAAGAGACCATTTTAATCGTCTCTCACCACGCTGTGCTGCAACAGCTCATGGCGTATTTTTTGGAGGAACCGGCGGATCACTGCTGGCATTATGCCTTTTCCCAGGGCACCTATAGCGAATTTAGCGTCTCTGCTGATTTCGCCGTGCTCAAGGGGCATAATGTGGTTCCTTTTTCAGAAAATTAATCGACTTTGGTACTATTTTAGTTTTTTAGGGAATCCCTGCTGACAGAAGCAAGAAAGTTTGCTATAATTAATAGACGGTAGGGAATAACGAATACGCTTCGCGTATCAAAATAATATTAAGGGGGATAAAATCATGAACAAGTATGCAGGAACCAAAACAGAAAAGAATTTGATGGAAGCCTTTGCCGGTGAATCCCAGGCAAGAAATAAGTACACCTATTTCGCATCGGCGGCGAAAAAGGAAGGCTACGAAGAAATCGCGGCAATCTTTGAGGAAACCGCCAACAACGAAAAAGAACACGCCAAAATTTGGTTTAAAAAACTAGAAGGTATCGGCAACACGGCGGAAAATCTGGCCACTGCCGCTGCCGGTGAAAATTTCGAAAATTCAGAAATGTACCCGCGCATGGCCAAAGAAGCCAAAGAAGAAGGCTTCGATGATCTGGCCGCTTTGTTCGAAGCCGTGGGTGCGGTGGAGAAGCATCACGAAGCAAGATATAAGAGATACCTTGCCGCAGTGGAGGAAGCCTCTGTTTTTGCCGATCAGGAAGAAGTTCTTTGGGTTTGCAGAAACTGCGGCCACGAATATGTGGGCAAAACAGCGCCGACGGTCTGTCCGGTCTGTTCCCATCCTCAGGCCTATTTTGAAAGAAAAGTCAGATAGTATATTAGATAGTAATAAAAACAGCGACTCCGCAGCAGTAAATCGCGGGGTCGCTCCTTTTTTTTAAAAGGACAGTTCTTTTTTGCTATGTGCCTTTGTTTATGGGGACGTGGCTTTTTCACTGCTTTTGTTTTTGGCCTCTTCTTGATTCTTTCTTTTCTCCTCGTTTCGGCTGTCCCAATGGAGCCAGGTTACAACGGCTAAAATTACGAAGATGCCGCCGTACTGGATAGGTACCAGTATTTGCCCGAAAAAGATCATGGCCAAAAGGCAGGAGGTCACCGGGTCTAAGGTGTAAGCGATTTGTACCAGCGCCGGTTCCAGCCGTTTCAGCGCGATCATGTAAGTCAGGTAACTAAATATTTCTGTAAAGAGGCCGAAGCACACCATGGTCAAGGGCAGCCGCCAGCCGGTTGCGGTGAAGGCCGCGGCGACATTTTCCACAAAAGCCACGGGAGAGTGAATCGAACATAAGAGGACAAGGGCTATGATGCCGTGGAGAGACAGCACGGTATTGACTTTGAGTCCGGCGTTGAGCAGATATTTTTCACAGAGCACGATCCCCGCCCAGCAGCACATGGCGATAAAAGCCCAAAACAGACCAAGCAAAGAGATGCGCCCTTCGACATTGAATACGTCGACGACAAGGGCGATGCCGATGACCGCAATGGCGCAGGCGATCATTTTTTTCCCGGTCAGCTTGATTTGAAAGAGGAGGCGTGAAAAAAGGATCAGCAAAAAGAGGTTGCAGTAGATGATGATGGAGCCTACGGCAATGGGCAACAGCGAATAGGCCGTCACCGCGGAGTAGCTGTCCATTGCCGAAAAAAAACCGTAAAGGAGCACCACGGGAATGAGTTTTAAAGGCAGTTTGTAGCTTTTGACACCGTTGGTCAGAAGATTGACCACGGTGAAAAAAACAAAAATAAAGAATGGGCCGATCATGGCGGTAGAGGCATTGGTAAGTCCGAATTTTCCTAAAAAGGTCGTGAACGTACCGTAGCTGCCCCAAAGAACGGCGCTGCCAATGGCCAAAAAAAAACCGGTTGATTTTTTCATAAAATTACCATAACCTTTAGGATATATATTAGTGTAACTTTTCTTAAAGAAAAGTCAATGAGATCTCAGCAAAAACGGAAAAGCAATCAAGGAATCTTTATGATATGATCATGGCAGGAGGTGAAAGGATGACCCATAAGGAAACCATCGCATACTGTTTGGCTTATATCGACGAACATCTCGATGAGGAACTGACTCCGAATTCCCTTGCGGATCTTTGCGGATATTCCTTTCATTACTTCTGTCACTTTTTTACCGTGTACATGGATTTGCCGGTGGGCGAATATATTCGCCGCTGCCGGTTGACGCGGGCCAGAGAAGATTTAAGAAAAGGGAAATCTGTAACGGAAGCGGCCTTTGCTTATGGTTACGACACCGTCAGCGGTTTTTCCAGAGCCTTTAAAAAAGAATTCGGGATCTGTGCTTCAGAATACCGTAAAAAAGGAGGATTCCATTGCATGAACGTAAGGTTTGAAAAAAGAAATGAAATCAAAATGGTGGGTTATGAGTTTATCCCCGAAGGTGGAGTCGATGTCAAAACCTCCGGCGCCTTTTGGTTGGGAAAAGACTTTTCCTCTGTGAGTAAAGAGGATTTTGCCAAAGCCGCCCAAGGCAGCGAAGGGGAAATCGGCCTTTGGTACCACGCTGCCGAAGACACGGGAAAACTCAGCTATTTCTTTGGTCCGGTGGTGGAAAACTTTGATTTTGTGCCCAAGGGCATGAAAACATTGACGATTCCCGCTGCCGCCTACGCCGTCTTTACTTCCGCCCCGGCAGATCTCACCGGAAAAGATGTCAGCGGCTTTGCCCAAGCGGTTCGTGACTGCTGGAAGTATATCTATGGCGAATGGCTCGATCAAAACGGCAAATATGAATACTGCCACGAAGGCTTTGCCTTTGAATACTATGCAGAAAAGAACGGCACCAATGGCAGCAAAGACGCGGTGATGAATATCTATGTCCCCGTCAAGAAAAAAATAACCTCAGGACGCCCATAAACCGCCCATAGCGGTGTTGCTGTCAAAAAGTACGGCAAGTAGGTAAGGAAGTTTTCGCGCAAAACTTTCCTATGAAATTTTCGTGTGCATCAAAAAACCCTTCCGTATCGCCAAGCGGTACGGAAGGGTTTTGCTTTTTAGGTGTTCTTCGCCAACGCGGCGGTTAACTTTGCCAGGGCCTTTTCTACGGTTTCTGTGGGCGCCGCCAGGTTGAGGCGGATATGGGTGTCCTCCCTGCCCTCTTGGAAAAACCAATTTCCGTAACTGACGGCAAGACCCGCTTCTTTCTGCACGAAAGATCGGAGATTCTCAGGGGAGACGACTTTCTTCAAATCAAGCCAGGCGAGATAGGTGCCTTCCAAAGGTGAGAGAATGATGTTGGGGAAGGGGAGCAGCGCCTCTTGCAGCAATGCGTAGTTTCTTTCGATGATGGCCAATACCGTATGAAGCCAAGGCTCCCCTTTGTTATAAGCCTCGGTCACAGCAAGATAACCGAAGGTATTGCCTTCGTGAAGGCCTATTTTTTCACAAAAAGCTTTATGTTTTTGACGGAACAGCGGATCTTCTATGATGAGAAAAGCGTTTTTTAGCCCCGCAAGGTTAAAGGTCTTTGACGCGGAAGTGACCGTAATGACGCGTTGAGAATAGTTTCCGACGGTAGCAAGGGGAATATGGCGCTGATCTTTGGCCACAATATCCTGGTGGATTTCGTCGGAAACGATGATCATGTTGTGGTTTTTACAAATTTCCACGATCCTGGCCAATTCTTCTTTCCGCCACACCCGGCCTACCGGATTATGGGGAGAGCAGAAGATCAGCATTTTAACGTGATTTGTGGCAATCTTCCTTTCCATATCGTCAAAATTCAGGCGATATAGGCCGTTTTCTTCGCTGAGCTCGCTGATCACCGGCGTCCGCCCTGTTTTTTCGATGGCGCCGAAAAGGGGACGGTAGACCGGCGTCAGTGTCATGATCCCGTCGCCTTCGCCGGTCAAGGCGAAAATCAGCTGGTGAATACCGCTGACCACGCTGTCCGCTGTGCGCACCCAGTCTTCTTTGACGACGTAACCGTGGCGCTCTTTTTCCCAGCGGATAAAACTTTCACCATAGGATTTTGGTGGGATATAATAGCCGAAAACGCCGTTTTCCGCCGCTGTTTTCAGCGCCTCCCGGACAGGCCGGGGAGAGCGGAAATCCATATCCGCCACCCACAGGGGCAACAGATTTCGTTCTCCAAAAACCGCTGACAGGCCGTCCCATTTTTCACTGTCCGTATCGTATCTGTCGTATAGCGCGATTTCCCGGGCAATTTGTTGATTCATAAAGGCACCTTGCTTTCTGTTTTTTTATACTTTCGCGGAAACTTGAGGAAGTCCTTCAAAAAAAGGCCGGAGCGGTTGCAAAAAAGGTAATTTTGGGGTATGATAAAAAAGTAAAAATAATCTTAAAACGGAAGGCGCAGCCAATGTATAATAACATAGAAGTCAAAGCGGTCTGCATCCCTTTGGCAGACTATTGCAGAGACTATCGTGACGAAAAACAATTCATCGCATATTGTAAAGAATGCCCGCAGTACGGCCATCTTTGGTGCTGTCCGCCCTTTGATTTTGATACCACGGCGAAAATTGCCCCTTACCGTTACGCTTATATCATCGGGATTCGTGTCGCCGTTGATCCCCATTTGAGGGAAACGGTGAAAGATCCCGTTACCATCGGTGAAATGGCGGAATTTCTCACCCGCGACTTCCGCCGCTACATGGACCATATCATTTTAGGACTGGAAAAGGCCGTCCCCGGTTCACTGGCCTTTCATGCCGGCCGCTGTTATCTCTGCGATTACTGCGCCCGTCTCTTTGATAAACCTTGCCGACATCCGTCGCAAATGCGTCCCTCCCTGGAAAGCTACGGTTTCGACGTGGCCAAAACCACGGAAAATCTCCTCGGCTTCAAGCTCGAATGGGATAAGCAAAAGCTATCGGAACATATTTCCTTTATCGCGGCCTTGTTCACCAAGGAGGAAATTGCTTTATGACGACGGCGGCCACAGAGCGGATCCTTGTAGGCCCCCTGCATCCGGGGGACGGAGAAAAGACGGAGGATGATGCCATCCGGGAGGCTGCCGCCTCCTTGGGCGGCGCGCCCCACTGCTTCGCCGTAACATTAAGGGAAACCGCGGTGATCATCGGTTACGTGGCGGTGCAGGGAGAAGCGCTTTCTTTCTACATCACACCGGAGGAAAGGGACAAAGGCTTCGCCTTTGAGGCGCTATGCCTTAGCTTTGATTTGCTGTTTGGCTGTGAAGGTGTAAAAAGACTGACCGCCGTTTTAGCGGCGGACAATATTTACGCCATCAAAGCCCTTTGTCATGCGGGGATGGTAAAGGAAAAAACAGAAAACGGTTATTTTTACGGTGTGCTCACCGCACCGGACTGGGAACGATTGTAAAAGCGGAAGCGACGAAAGAGGGGCTATCATGTCTTTGATTGTAACGATCCGGGTCAACGAGGGAATTGTCATGGCGGGGGACAGCCGCGCCACCTTTAACGTGCAAAAAGTGGAGAATAATCAGACCATTCGCGGCGTCGGCGTTCACTATACCGATTCGTCCAATAAAGTTTTTCTCTCCCCCAATGGCGCCGGGATCTCCTATTGCGGCGAAGCGGCTTGCGAAGGTAAACCGTTAAGCGGTTATCTGGAAAAATTTCTTCTTAGCGAAGTGCAAGAGGATACCCTTGTGTCCGATGTCGGCCCATTGCTTTTGACTTATTTTCGCCGATTTCAGCCCATTCCCAAAGTCGCTTTTCATGTCGCCGGCGTTTTAAAAGAAAATGATACGTATGTCGGTAAAGTCTGGCGGGTCTTCCCCGCGGAGGACAGGATCGAAAATATCATCAACGATAAGCCCGGCGCTTGCTGGAACGGGGAAGTGGACGTCCTCGCCCGCTTGCTTCAGCCGGTCAGCGTCAAGGGCGGCGGCAAGGATCTGCCCATGGCCACCCATCCCGTACCCTGGGATCTCTTTACCCTCCAGGACGCGGTGGATTTTGCCGAATACGCCATCGCCACCACCATCGACGCCATGCGCTTTCAGTTGCGTCCCAAAACCGTCGGCGGCCCCGTGGATATCCTGGCGCTAAAAGCGGGGGAAAGCCTCTGGGTGAAGAAAAAGACGTTAGAGGCCCGGTAATGGCGGAGGACAGAGAAGAAAAAATCGCATATTTAAATAAAATGGGAGAAGGCGCGGCAACCAAGGAAGATGCTGTCGCCTTTTTGCAAAAAGCCCTTTACGACGAGGATCCCCTCGTGCGCGCCAAAGCCTTTCTCTTAGCGGAACGGTGTTACGCTCCCTCGCTTTTGCCGGTTCTTTACGATATCCTCGCCCAGGAGGAAAGAGAGTGGCAGTTGAGAGCCTTGAACGTCCTGCGCCTCAGCGCCGACGAGACGGTTCTCCCTCACTTGCGCCCCCTGCTCTTTCAGCGGGAAAAGCCGCTTTTGCTGCGAGGCGCTTATTTGACCGTCGCGGCCATTGGCGGCGAGAACGCTCTTAGGCTCATCGCCGCGTTTTTGACCAGTCCCTACTGCGGTTATTTGAAAGACGATTATCTTAGTGCCGTGCTGTTTTTGGCCTTAAAGGGAGGGAACAGGGCGAAAGCGCTTTGGGCAAAGCTCATTGCTGAAGATAAGGCGTTATCTGCTTTGAGC
>CALFRX010000326.1 GCA_937919295.1 uncultured Peptococcaceae bacterium
ACCAGATCGGCGGGAAAACCCTTAGGAAAAACGGGAAACGGTTCTTTTAGGACAATGCCCATGATCTCCCAGTGACCCGCCGTGGTATCTTTCCCCTTGGTGGTCAGCGGTGCTTTGCCAAAGGAAGCCAAGGGCTTTTCCACCGGCGGCACCCCGGTTAAGGGAAGAATATTGCCAAGGCCAAGTTTGCCGCAGTTGGGCAGCGAAAGACCGCCGACGGCTTTTGCCACATTTGCCAAAGTATGGCCGGGAGCATCATCGTAGTCCGCCCAATCGGGCAGTGCTCCCGCGCCAGCGCTATCCAAGACAATCAAAAAAACTCTTTTCATAAACAGTGCTTAACTCCTTGGATGGTATTTCTTAAACTCTTCCGTAATCGTTTTTTGCAGCAACTGGGTATAGATCTGGGTGGTGGCAAGATCCGCGTGACCGAGGATTTCCTGCACCGTACGGAGATCCGCCCCGTTTTCCAGCATATGGGCGGCAAGGGAGTGGCGCAAGGTATGGGGGCTTAAAGCGTCGCCAAGGCCAACCTGGTCACCGTATTGTTTCAGCATCGCCCAAACGCTTTGCCGCGATAAGGTGCCGCCGCGCTGATTCAAAAAAAGCGAGGGGTTCTTTTTCCCCTTTAGAAACGCGCCGCGGCATTGATCGAGATAGGCTCCGATGGCCGCCTCGGCATAGGAACCGAGGGGAACGATCCGCTCTTTGCCGCCTTTGCCAAAACATTTGGCGTAATGAAACTCCGGATGAATGTCGTCAAGGTGCAGCCCAACCAGTTCCGAAACGCGCATACCGGTGGCGTAGAGGGTTTCCAGCACCGCTTTGTCACGGAGGCCTTTTCGCGTCGTGGTATCCGGCGCGGAAAGCAACAGTTCGGTTTCGCTTTGCAGCAGCACGCCAGGAAGGTATTTGGTCAGCTTCGGGCTCTCCAAATTGGCGGTGGGATCTTTGTCGATAACCTTATCAAGAAGTAAGAACTTATAAAAAGAACGGAGCGCCGAGACTTTGCGGGACAGCGTTTTCGACGCCATCTGCTTTCTGCGGCAAAAAGCCAAATAAGCGATGACCTCTCTGCGGTCGGCTTTGCTGAGAACGGCGTTGGCCGACACCCCCCGCAAATAGTGAAAAAAGTCAAGCAGATCATAGCGATAGCTGTCGATGGTATTGGGGGAAGCCCCCTTTTCCACCAACATGTAATCGAGATAGGTTTCGATTTCCGCATTTTCCGCGACTTCGTTCATCTTCGGCGCCGCCTTTTTTCAATATACGCTATTATACCATCTTTTTACTTAATTTCCAAATATCCTGAGCCACATCGCTTTGGTTTCCGTATCGGGAAAAGCCTCCACCCGGACGGGATCGTCAAGCTTCTCAAAATCTTCATCATTTTTTGCCAAAAAATCGTAAAAACGCGGCATCCCGTAACAGAGGGCGAGCAGAATGACGACGGCAATCAGAACTGCCGTGAGCCGCGCTTTCAGGCGCCTTAACGCAATGATCAACAATGGCGTCACTTCCTTCCCTTTGAGCCTATGAAAGGGAGGGTAAAAAGAGAACGCGGCGCAATGCGCCGCGGAAAAACCTGTTTTTATTGCGGAAAACGAACCGTGACGGTATACGCGCCGTCTTTGGCGACTTCTTCCGTATAAACGATATTCGCCCCGTTGCCGTCTGCATAAACCATGGTATAGACGCCATCTTTGGAAACGTGGCTGTGGATCGAGGAATAACTGAAGTTTTCATCGAGATAATCTTTGTAAAGATTAAAAGCCGCCGCCCCCACTTGGCCATCGGAAATCTGATACGTATAAATGTAGTTACCGTCCTCTTCCTTTTTGCCGTCAGGGTTTTCCCCCGCGATTTCCGTAAAGGATTGCAAGGTCACGACAGTGGAGCTGTAGACGGGATCAATGGGTTCCTCGCCGCAGCCGCATAGGGCAAAGGCCGTTAAAAGAAGTAGACAGAGAAATAAAGTTCCTTTTTTCATCAGCATTTCCCTCTTTTGTTACTTTACGGATTCCGCGGCGGCGTAATTCAAATGAATCGCGATGCCGGAAATGCCCAGGACAAATTCGATTACGCCGAGATCACTTTTGACGATACCCATGTTGGCAATGTTCGTATCAAAATTTTCACCGTAATCATAAGCGGAAGCGTCGGCATTTTCTAAAACTTTATAGGTTTTCGTCCCCTTGGCGCTGTCCGTTGTACTTTCCGTCACCGCGGACATATCGTAAACGAGATGGTTTATGATGTTGTCGACGCTGACGGCATAGGCCTTGACCGTCGCCGTGTTTTCTCCCGGCGTCACAGAGATGACCTTGTAGGTTTGGGTTTCAAAATGATTGGCGTCATCCTTGACGCAGAGGAAATAGCCTGCCGCAGTGCTGAAAATATTGTTGGCGACAATGTCGACATTATCCTGAGCCCAGTGGGAGACATCAAAACGGTCAGACCCGAAGAGATGGTCCACGCCGGCCTGTAAATCGGCGATACTGTAAATTACGAAGGTCTTATTTGCCACGGCGGCACCGTAGGCCTTGCCGAGGGCGGTTTTTTCTTCTTCGCTCAAGTAAGCGGTGGAAAGATCGTCAAAGGCCATGGTCGCCACGGGCTCGCTCAGTCCCTGCCAATACATGGGCAATACGCCGTCGGTGAGTTCTTCCTCGCTCATTTGCAGCAGTTCACCGCGGTAAATGGAAGTGATTTCATAAAAATAGACTTCCGCTTCGGTTTCACTGATATAAGAAACATCCTCTACCTTTTGGCTGTCGGTATCTTCCGCCGTATTGCCGCAGGCGCCAAAAAGCAACACGGATAACAAAAGGCAAAGCAAAGTCAGGGTCTTTTTCATTTACATTCCTCCCGGAATTATTTGTTTCCTATTTTACCTTGTTTTTACCGTTCTGTCAAAAAATATACGAAACGCCAGAAAAAGCGGTAAAAAAGGCAGGGGTTCTGCAAATGTTGTCAGAAAATCAGCAAAATAGCCCAACGTCACAACGGCAAAAAAAGCAGCCCCTTTTGCGGCATTCTTTAATAAAAACGTCGCAAAGAGGGCCAAACAAAGTATAAAAAAGGAATCATGCCTACACATCATTCCCATTCCCAAAACTGGTAAAAAGATGGTGGTATCAATGAGTTCAGGCGAGACGATTCGCCATTTTCAGTTTGTCCGCAATCATTGCAATAAATTCGCTGTTGGTAGGTTTTCCTCTTTCCACATCGATGGTGTAACCGAAATATTTGTTCATCAAATCGATGTTACCGCGATCCCATGCCAGCTCGATACCGTGGCGAATGGCGCGTTCCACCCGGCTTGCCGTGGTGTTGTACTTATCGGCGATCATGGGATACAGTTCCTTGGTCACAGCACCTAAGAGATTGATGTCTTCAATCACGAAGACGATGGCATCCCGCAGGTACTGGTAGCCTTTGATGTGGGCCGGCACTCCCATTTGATGCAGAATACCGGTGACCTCTACGTCGTAATTGCCGACTACCGGCACGGACGGTGTCACGGAAGCATTGCTTCCGGCTAGCTGATGGATACGCATGGACATGCTTTGAAAGTCATACGGCTTCAGCAAAAAATAATCGATCCCCAGCCTCACTGCTTCTTGTGTCATGTTTTCTTGTCCCATTGCTGTGGAGATGATGACCTTTGGCCGTTTTCCGGCACCATGCAGACGGTTTAAAACGCCAAGCCCGTCTAAGCGCGGCATGATCAGATCCAGGATGAGAATATCCGGCTCGGTCTCCTCCACTAATTTCAGAGCATCCAATCCATTGTTCGTCATCCCCGCTACTTCCATGTCTTCATGTGACTCAAGAAACTGTTTCAGACCTTCGCTGAAATTCTTGTTGTCATCAGCAATAATGATTTTAATGTTGTCTGTCATTTCTCTTCCCCCATATTATGATTGGATTATTTCTTGTAAGCAATAATTCTATGAAAACAATACAAATCCTTCTTTGTTTTGAAAATTTCCCAAAATAAATTTGTCGTTAACTGGTATATTTCGCCGAAGCAATATTTCTTAGAAGAAATCAGGAGATATCACCTTCCTCTAACATATAGTGAATTAAACAACCGTAACCCTTTTTCGGCTGATTCACCATCACATAAGTCACAGCACCGACGAGTTTATCATTTTGTATGATGGGACTGCCGCTCATACCCTGAATGATACCGCCTGTTTTTGTCAGCAAAGCTTCGTCGGTGATGGTAATGGCGAGACCTTTCCCTGTTTCATCGTCGGGGTTGATATCCGTGATTTCAATATCGAACCATTCCATGGTATCTCCGTTTAACACGGTAATGATCTGTGCCGCGCCTTTCTTCACCTCATCGGGAGAGGCTGTGGTGGTAATCGGCAGCAATTCATTTTCAAGGGGCGCGTCAAGGGTACCAAAAACACCGTAGATGCCGACGTGGTCAATCTCGCCCTCAAAGGCGCCGGGATTAAAATAGCCGATTTTCTCCCCGGTATTGCCGTTGCCGGCGGCGTTGATGCCGCTGATGGACGCCGGTAAAATTCTGCCGTAGAGCTTGTCTTCATTGCTGCTGACCGCTTCCGTTACCGTATGTCCCAAAGCGCCGTAGCGATTGGTCACCGGATTGTAAAAGGTCATGGTGCCGACGCCGCCGGTATTATCACGGACGTAAAGACCGATGCGGTAGCGTCCTGTTTCGGCACAAGGATAGGATTTCACCTTTTTAATCTGTGTTTCCCCGTTTCTTTTAATCTCCAGGAAAATCTCACCGCTGCTGCCGCCGCTGTCAATCAAGGCCATCACGTCGTCATCGCCGGTGACGGTAACACCGTTGATTTTCGTGATACAGTCCCCCAAGGAGATACCGGCTTCCTTCGCCGGATAGACGGTTTTGCCGTTTTCATCGGTAACGGCGGAGTAACCGACAACAACAACACCTTCGGTTACTC
>CALFRX010000327.1 GCA_937919295.1 uncultured Peptococcaceae bacterium
GGGCATGAAGCGCTTTTTTGCCTCCTGTACTCTGTTGATGAGGGCAAGGAGTCTTTGATCGGCAAAATTCGCGTGAGCCGCCGTGGCGCAGAGACCTTCCACCGTAAGCCACTGAATCTCTTCATCAATGGATTTGTGTATCGAAGCCTTGGCGAGGCCGATAAGGGCCCCGGTGAGGATGTCTTGCAGATAAGAGGTTTCTGCTGTTTTGCCGCAAACCCCCGCCGCGCTGTTGCAGCATTTGCTGTTGGCGGCGCTTTCGCATTGATAACAGAGCATACGGTTTTCCATAAAGAATCACTTCCTTTAAAGAGCATTTTACCTTATTTCCCTATGATTTGCAAATACTTCAAAAAAATCAGATATAAGGCTTGACATTATACTATGCGTGGTATAGTATAACGCATAAGGAGGTATGGAAATGGATGTACAGCTAAAAAGAGGTCTCCTTGATATCTGTGTCTTAAAGGCGCTGTTAACGGAAGATTCCTACGGCTATAAAATCGTCAAGGATCTTTCGCCTCACATGAAGATATCGGAATCGACCCTGTATCCGATTTTAAAGCGGTTGGAACAGAGTAGATATCTGACTGTCTATATGGTGGAACACAATGGTCGGCTGAGAAAATACTACCGCATCACCGGTGCCGGTAAGGTTCGGATTCACGCTTTTCTTGACGAATGGGAAGAAGTGGAAGCGATCATCGGTTATATCAAAGGAGGTATGGAACATGAATAAAGCGGAGTTTCTCCAAACCCTCGACCGGCGTCTGAAAACCCTCGGGGAAAGCGACCGGAAACGCCGTGTCAATTATTTTGCCGAGATCATTGAGGACCGTATGGAAGAGGGCATAAGTGAAGAAGCCGCGGTGGCGGATTTGGAAAGCCTTGACGATATCGTCGAGGGCATCCTCAACGAGCAAGAGGAAGCCGAATCGTTGGCGGCCTTATCCCCAAAAACCAGGCGGTTTCCTTTGTGGCTTACGGTTTTACTGCTTATTTTAGGCTCCCCTGTTTGGTTACCGCTGCTTTTGACGGTGATTTCCGTGGCGACGACGCTCTACCTTTGCTTGTGGATTCTTGTAGCTTGCGTCTATCTGACCGCGGTTTCTCTGTTGCTTTGCGGCGGAGCCGGTTTCTTCGCTGTTTTCTCCGCGGCCACAGTTTACGGCGCTCCGGCCGCTGTTTTTATGGCCGGCGCGTCTTTGGTCTGTTTGGGCGGGGGGATTCTGCTGTTTTTCCCGGCGGCGCGGTTTGCCAAAGGGGTGCTAAAACTGACCAAAGAATGCGTGTTGAAATTAAGTAACCTGTTTACCGCGAAGGGGGTGAAAAGATGAAAACTTCCGTAAAAGTATTTTTAAGCCTTGGGATTGGCCTCCTCGCTTTGGGGCTGGTTACCGCCGGTATTGGCTTTGCTCTGGGCAAAGGCGACTTCAACCGGATCTTTCCTGCGGTAAGTCAGCTCGAGGGCACCAAAGATTTCTCCGGTGACGGTATCACGGGCCTCGTCATCAACAATGATTACAACGGAATTTCCATTGTTCCCTCAGGGGATGAGGATATCCACATCACTTATTACGAGGCAGAGAAAGGTGAGTACACCTTTGCCGTCGCCGACCATACCCTTACCGTAGAACCGGCGAAAAAACCCTGGTGGCAGCGGATTGGCGTTTTTCCCTATCAGACGAAAAGCATGGTGATTGAAGTGCCTAAAACCATCGAATACGTTACTGCCAAGGCCGACGCCGGTTCCTTTGCCATGGAGGCTATTGCGTTAAAGGGCGATCTCACCATTGAGAGCGACGCCGGGGCCGTGACCTTAAAAGGCGTGGCGTCGAAAAATCTCAGTGTGGATTCGTCTGCCGGCAGCGTGATTTTAGCCAGGGTGACCACCGATCAGCTCAAAATCAGCGCCGATGCCGGCCACGTCTCTTTGCACGACGTTACCGCGAAAGACACCGCGGTGAAAGTGAGCGCCGGTAAAATCACCGGAGAGAACCTCTCTGTCACCGGTTTGACCATGGAAAGTGACGCCGGCGCCGTGGTGCTCAATACGGTCACGGCAGAAACGGCAAAGATCAAAACCAGCGCCGGGAAAATCGAATGCGCCAAAGTGACCGTCGCCAAATCTTTGACCCTCGACAGCGATTGCGGCGCCATCCGCGGCAGCCTCTACGGCGACATGACGGATTTTACCATCACCACCCGAGTGGATATGGGGGAAAGCAATCTTCCCCGATCGTATCAGGGAGGCGATAAAACCCTCGACGTTTTTGCTGACGCCGGTGCAGTGGAGATCGATTTTTTGCAATAGAAAAAAATCGATCTCCACTGCACC